>JBKPCB010000074.1:0-22045 GCA_046727155.1 Candidatus Methylomirabilota bacterium
CGGGTAGGAAGCATTCTGGTCATCGACGACGAGGCCGATGTGCGGGAGCTGCTCACTGAGGTGCTCACCGGGCGCGGCCATACGGTAACGGTGGCGGCCGGAGGGCGCGAGGGACTGGCCCGCTTCGAGACGGGCCGATTCGACCTGGTGCTCACCGATCTGGGGATGCCCGACTTCAATGGCTGGGAAGTGGCGCGCGTCGTCAAGGCGGCGGGGGACGACACGCCCGTGCTGCTCCTTACGGGCTGGGCGGATCCGGTGGATCCGTCGGAAGAGGGCCGGGTGGACGGCATCGTGCGCAAGCCATTCGACCTGAATCGGCTTGCGGCCGTCGTCAACTCGGCGCTGGCGCCGCGCCCCTGATGTGATGAGTCGGAGGTTGTCCACCTGAGGGGGTTGCAACGCAGCGTGTTCCGGGGGGAGCGGCCCGGCCCCATCCGGCGAACCTCAGCGGTCTTCCAACTCAGGGCACTAGCCGGTTGGCGTGACGCGGATCAGGACGCTCGTCTTGGCGGCCAGCCCCTTGCGGATGTACCGGCCCATCCACAGCGGCACGGCCAGCCAGTACTTGCGTCGGTAGGCTTTCAGCAGCGCCTCTTCCAGATCCGGTCGGTCGTCCACCCACTCGGCACGGCCCTCGAACTGCGGCCCGGTCTTGCGCCCGACATGAACGGTCACGCGGCCATTGGCGCGGATGCGCCGCGCCTTGAGGCTCCGGCGCTGGGTTGTGAAGTAGACGGCGCCGTCGTGAGGCCAAAGCCAGGTGGGCACGGTGCCCGGCGCGCCGGACGGACCGTAAGTGGTGACGTACATGTACGTGGCGCCCGCGAGGGCGCGCTCAAGATTGGCGTCCATGGAACGGCCGGGAGGTCGGCTTGCGTCCATGCGCGGCCCATCCTATCATTCGGGGGCTCATGAAAATCTGCTTCTTCCACCTCATGCCGTACCGGTTCCTGCCCGACAATTTCCAGAACGACTATCGGTCCGTGTGGGTGGACGTGCCGCAGTCGCTCTACGACGCGCAGAGAGTCCACGGACTGTACAACGAGTACCTCGACGAGCTCGAGCATGCCGAGCGCTGCGGCTTCGACGGCTTATGCGTGAACGAGCACCACCAGAACGCCTACGGGCTCATGCCCTCGCCCAACCTGATGGCCGCGGCGCTGACGCGCCGGACGTCCCAGGCGGCGATCATCGTGCTTGGCAACAGCCTGGCGCTCTACAATCCGCCCGTGCGCGTGGCGGAGGAGTTCGCCATGCTGGACGTGATCTCGGGCGGGCGGCTGGTGGCGGGCTTCCCGGTCGGCACCTCCATGGATTCCAACTTCGCCTACGGCGTGAACCCAGCCACGCTGCGCGAGCGCTACTATGAGGCGCACGACCTGGTCATGCAGGCGTGGACGCGTCCCGAGACGTTCGCCTTCAACGGCAAGTACACCCAGCTGCGCTACGTGAACCTCTGGCCCCGGCCGCTCCAGCGGCCGCATCCGCCGGTATGGATCCCGGGCGGCGGCAGCCTCGAGACCTGGGAGTGGACGGCGCAGCGCGACTACGTGTACTGCTACCTCTCCTACTACGGCTACAAGCGCGGCAAGGCGACGATGGACGGTTACTGGAGCGCGTTGGAGAAGATGGGCGTGGACGACAACCCGTTCCGCGCGGGATTCCTCCAGCTCGTGTGCGTCGCGCCCACCGACGCCGAGGCCGAGCGCGAGTACTATGCCCACGTGGACTATTTCTACCAGAAGTGCCTGCACGTCTGGGAAGGCTTCGCCGAAGCGCCGGGCTACCGCACGCTCAAGACCCTGCAGGCCGGGATCCGTCCCCAGGTCGGCGACGTGGCGCGGAAGATCCGCCAATCGCTCGACTGGAAGAAGTACCTGGAGCAGGGCTACGTGATCGCCGGCAGCCCGGCCACGGTGCGGGAGCAGCTCACCGACTGCATCCGCAAGCTGCGCGTCGGCCATCTCATGGTCCTCCTCCAGATCGGCAGCATGCCCAGGGAGCTCACGATGCAGAACACCGAGCTCTTCGGCAAGGAGGTGCTGCCGCATCTGCGGAACCTCTGGCCCGGGTATGCCGACCGGTGGTGGCCGTCGGGCGCCAACGGCGGAGTCCTGGCCTGATGCCTTCCGAGCGGATCCTTCCGATCCGGGACGGCGCCGTGAAGTTCCGCGTCCTGTCCGGGGGCCGCGGCCCCGCGCTGCTCTACCTCCATTCGTTCCACGACCGCAGCGGGTGGCCGCCGCTCCTGGAGCGGCTCGCCGAGCGGTTCACCGTGCACGCGCCCTTCCATCCCGGCGTCCAGGGCTCGGACGGCGTGGAGAGCATCGACGACGTCGTGGATCTTGCGCTGGCCTACGCCGAGCTGCTCGGCGCCCTCGGCGTCGACGCCGCCTTCCTCATGGGCCACTTCTTCGGCGGCATGGCCGCCGCCGAGGTGGCGGCCATCTGTCCCGGCCGCGCGCGCCGGCTCTGCCTGATCTCACCGCTCGGGCTCTGGATCGACGGCAAAGCCGTGGCGGATGTCGTCATCCTGCCGCCCGCCGAGCTCGACGCGCTGCTGTGGAAAGACCATGACTCGCCGGCGGCGCGCGACTGGCGCACCTTGCCGCAATCCGACGGGGAGAACGTCGCCGCCCAGATCGAGCAGATCCAGCGGCTGGCGGCGATGGGGAAGTTCGTCTGGCCCATTCCCGACAAGGGCCTCAAAAAGCGGCTGCACCGGATCGCGGCGCCGACCCTCATCCTCTGGGGGGATGACGACCGCGTGAATCCGGAGGCCTATGCCGCCGAGTTCGCCGCGCGCATCCGCCAGGCCACGATGACCACGCTGGCCGGCGGCCACATGCTCCACCTGGAGTCCGCCGACGCGGTGGGCGCGGCCGCGGCGAGCTTCTTCCAATAGCCCGATCCGGGAGGACTCCGATGCCCCCTCATCGTCACGCCTACCGCCCCGTCGCCATGGGGACCCGTGGAGCCGTCGCCTCCGCGCATCCGCTCGCATCGATGGCCGGCATCCGCATTCTGCTGGAAGGCGGCAATGCCGTGGACGCCGCCGTGGCCGTCGGGTCTACGCTGAACGTGGTGGAGCCGTTCATGTCCGGCGCCGGCGGCATCGGGCTCATGGTGATCTCGCGCGCCCGCACGCGTGAGCGGCACGTGCTGGACTTCATCGGCCGCGCCCCGGCGGCCGCCGACCCGGCGCGGGCAACGGACGACGAGCTGGCAGGTGGCCCCAAGTCCTGCGCCACGCCCGGCAATCTGGGCGGCTGGCTGGCCGCGCTGGAGCGCTTCGGCTCGATGCCACGGCAGCGCGTGCTGGGCCCGGCCATCGAGCTGGCGGAGAACGGCGTGCCGCTGACGTGGATGAACGCGCGCTTCTTCGAGCAGGCGCGGCCGACGCTGGCGCGCTCGGCCGAGGCGCAGCGCCTCTATCTCGGGAACGGGGGGCCGCGGCCGGGCAAAGTGGTTTCGTACAAGGAGCTGGCCGCGACCTACCGTCAGATTGCCGAGGGCGGCGCCGAGGCCTTCTATCGCGGCCCCATCGCCCAGGCCATCGCGCGCGCAGTGAAGGAGGCCGGCGGCTGGCTGGCGGAAGCGGATCTGGCGGGCTTCGCCCCGGAGTGGCGCGCGCCGCTGGCTGTCACGTATCGCGGCTGGGAGGTGTGCTCGGTGCCGCCGCCCTTCTCGGCCTTTCAGATGCTCGAGACGCTCAATATCCTGGAAGGGTACGACGTGGCCGGATGGAGGCACAACTCGCCCGACTATCTTCATCACTTGATCGAGGCCGTGAAGCTCGGCTCGGCGGACCGCCTCGCCTATGCCTACTCGCCCGACGTCCCCGTCCGCGGCCTCGTGTCCAAGGCCTATGCCGCCTCGCAGCGGGCGCGCATCGATCCGGGACGCGCGGCGGCGAGCGAGGGCGAGCGCTTCAACCCGACCCCGCTGCCCGGCCAGATCGGCGAGGGACATCCGGCCGACTTCATGAACGAGCAGACAACCCACTTTGCCTGCGCCGACGCCGATGGAATGGTGGTGTCGGTGACGCAGACCCTCGGGGTGCCCTTCGGCTCCGGGTTCGCCGTTCCGGGCACGGGACTCGTGCTCAACAATATCCTCAAATGGATGGACCGCGATCCGGCCTCGCCCAACGTGCTACGGCCGGGGCGCAAGGCCGGGACCATGATGTCGCCCACCCAAGTCTTCCGCGACGGCGCCTTCGCCCTCAGCATCGGCACGCCCGGCTCCTACGGCATTCTCCAGACCCAGCCCCAGATGCTGCTGAACGTGCTGGAGTTCGGGCTCAACGTTCAGGAGGCCATCGAGGCGCCACGAGTGCGCGTGTACCGCGACCGGCTCGTCGATGCCGAAGCCCGCATCCCGGTCGAGACGCGGGATGCGCTCGCGCGCCGGGGGCACGAGGTCAATGCGATCGATGACTGGTCCTGGATCGTGGGCGGCGGGCAGGGGATTGGGCGCGACTCCGAATCCGGCGCTCTCATGGCCGGCGCCGATCCCCGCCGGGACGGCTACGCCCTCGCGATATGAGCCTCGAGGGTAAGGTCGCCGTCGTCACGGGAGCCGGCTCCGGCATCGGCCGGGCCATCGCGCTCGCCATGGCCGCCCAAGGCGCGAGCGTGGCCGTGGTGGACATCGACAAGAGCACGGCCAACGAGACCCTCGTCCAGATCGCGCAGGCGGCGACGGGCGATGTGTCGAGCGTGGCGCTCGAGGCCGATACGAGCCGAGCGGCCGACGTCAACGCGGCCGTCACGATGGCGGTGGACGAGCTCGGGCCGCTCGACATCATGGTCAACAATGCCGGGGTCCTCGACGGCTATTTCGACGTGGACGAGATGGACGAAGCGGTCTGGCGCCGCGTGATCGACATCGACCTCACCGGCGTCTTCCTCGGCTGCAAGCGCGCGCTTCAGGAGATGCTGCCCCGCGGTCAGGGCCGCATCATCAACATGGCGTCGGTGGCGGGACTGAACGGCACGGGCGGGGGCGCCGCCTATATCGCCGCCAAGCACGGCGTGGTGGGGCTCACGCGTCAAATGGCCGTCGTCTACTCGGCGCGCGGCGTGACCATCAACGCCGTGTGCCCGGGGCCCATCCTGACTAACCTGCGCGCGCATTCGCAACAGATTCTCGGCTCGGCCGTGCCCGACATGAGCGGCCGCGGCATCGCGGTGAGTGACGAGCAGGTTCGGGCGGTTGTGCCGGCGGGGCGGCGGGGCACCGTCGAGGACATCGCCTCGGCCGTGTGCTACCTGGCCTCGGACGAGGCGCGATACATAACCGGGCACAGTCTGGTCGTAGACGGAGGCTGGAGGGCCAAATGATCACCAAGTTCTCGGTGCTCTACGTCGGGCAAATCGAGCTGGACAATATCGGGCGCGCCGGCACGCCGTCCGACGAGCGGCGCTATCCCAACGAGCGCCTCGCCGAGGCCTTCCAGACGGCCAAAGAGATCGCCCAACAGATGGACGAGCTCGGCTATCACGCCCTGTGGACGGCCGAGCACCACTTCCAGCGGGAGGGCTACGAGGTGTTTCCCAACCTCATCCTGCTCTCCACGTGGCTCGCCAGCCAGACGCGGAGGCTCAAGTTCGGCTGCGCGTTCAATATTCTGCCGATGTGGCATCCGGTGCGGCTGGCCGAGGACTACGCGGTGGCCGATATCGTGACGGGCGGACGGGTCATCATGGGCGTGGGTCGCGGCTACCATACCCGCGAGGTCGAGTCGTTCGGGGCGCCCCTGCTCGATGCGGCTGCCAATCGCGAGCTCTTCGAGGAGCAGATGGAGGTGCTCCTCAAGTGCTTCAACGAGGAATCCTGGAGCCACCGGGGCAAGCACTACGTCATTCCGCCCGACGTGGACTACCGCGGCTACCGGCTGCGGGAGATCACGGTGGTGCCCCGGCCCCTGCGCCGGCCCGTCGAGATCTGGATGCCCATCGCGAGCGGCAAGACCATCGACTACATGGCGCAGCAGGGGCTCAAGGCCATGGTGACCCTCAACGGCGAGAAGATCCTCGAGCAGGTGGCCGTCGCGTACCGCGACGCCTGCGCCCGCCACGGCCGCGCCAAGGCGCTCGGAGAGGACCTGATCTGGGGCGTGGGCCTCTATCTCGCCGCCTCCAGGGAAGAAGCGATACAGCGCCTCGAGCCCTCTCACGACGAGCGCTACAAGTGGTTTGCGCCCTTCGGCTTCGTCCGCTACGCCGACGAGCAGGGCCGCCCCTGGGGCACGCCCGGGGCCCCCGCGCGGATTCCAACGCTCCGCGACGGCGTCGAGCAGAAAGCATGGCTGTGCGGACGTCCGGCCGAGGTGATCGAGACGATCCGCGAGACGGAGGCCAAGTATCCCGGCCTCGACCAGATGATGATCCACTGGGCCGAGGGCATTCCCCCTCGCGAATTCAAGGAGCAGCTCGCCTGGTTTGCCCGCGACGTCATGCCAGTCCTCCGGCGCGGTAGGTAGCCCGGGGGGGTATACCCCCACCCCGTAGTTCCCCCCTCGTGGAGGACCCCTACGGATTGTATTTTTCGCTTTTCTCCCCCTCGGAGAACGGTCATAATACCCTCGGCCGGATCGGGAGGCGCCGGGCAGAGGCCCCCACACACTATTCGCAAGGAGGAGAAAACGAATGGCGAAGAAGCGGAAGAAGCGCAAGGGAAAGAGGGGAAAGCTGGCGTTCGGCGGATACGCGATCAATTTCAAAGGTTGCAAGGACTCGATCGAGAAGATCATGGGCAGCACACCCATCGGCCCTTCGGTGATGACGAAGAAGATCTGGGCGTACGTGAAGAGAAAGAGGCTCGCACGGCGGTAGGCGGCCCGCTGGACCCTGGCCGGATCGTCCTGGGCCTGCCCGGCGCCTCCAGGATCGTTCGGCCCCGACGGCAGGAAACTGGCGGCTCGCTCGGCGAGAGTAGAATCCCTCGAGTGAGCCGTTGGTGTCTCCGCCGACGATGAATCCCGACGAGGCGCTTGACTTGCCGCAAGAGTCCCGCCCACACTGAGCCCATGCGGGTCGTCCTGTACGACAAGAACGATTGACCCACCTCGGCCAAGGCGAGGGAGTCTCTCTCGCATCGGGGTATCATCTTCGAGCGGCGCCCGGCCGAGTCTCACCCGGTGGACCGGGCCGGCGCGCTGGCGCTGGCCCGCGCGGCGCGGCGCCTGCTGATCAAGGCGGGGAAGGAGACGGTGCGCTTCGATGCCGCCCGTCGTCCCGTGAGTGAGGCAGAGGCGCTGCGCTACCTCGTGCACGACGATGGGCTCATGCGCATCCCGGTCCTGGTCTGGGGCGACCTGCTCGTGCGCGGCTACACCGAAGAGCTCTACCGTGAGGCGCTGGACGTCAAGCCAGCCACAGAGGGAGAGGCGCGATGATCATCAAGGCCACCGAGCGGTCCACCTATCTCGACGTCTCCAAGATCGACTGGGAGCCCACGAAGTTCCCGGGCGTGTGGACCAAGCCCCTCTATGAAGACTCGACGGGACGGATGACCACCCTCACCAAGATGGCGCCGGGCGCGCGGCTTCCGCGGCACCGGCACGTGGGCATCGAGCAGAGCTATGTTCTCGAGGGGACCCTGGTGGACGAGGACGGCGCCTGCTCGGCGGGGAATTACGTCTGGCGGCGCGCCGGATCGGAGCACGAGGCCTGGTCGCCCGACGGCTGCATCGTGCTGGGGATGTTCGAAAAACCCAACATCTTCCTTTAAGCCCCGCCGCGGCTTGGACTAGAGGCGCACCTTGTCGGGGATCTGGTCCAGGCTCGCCACTTCATAGTCCGCCGTCAGCCCCAGCTCTTCCATCGGCGCGTTCGTCCGATTGCACCAGCACGTGCGGAAGCCAAAAGCCTTGGCCCCGGCGATGTCCCAGGCATTGGAAGAGACGAACAGCATTTCGTCCGCCGCCAGCTCGAAGGCGCGCGGCCCGAGGTCGTACACCTTCGGCGAGGGCTTATAGGTCTTGACCGCATCCACCGAGAGCACCTGCTCGAGAGAGGCCGTGAGACCGCTCGAGCGGACGGCCGCCTCCA
Organism: Candidatus Methylomirabilota bacterium; assembly: GCA_046727155.1. Classification (GTDB taxonomy): domain Bacteria; phylum Methylomirabilota; class Methylomirabilia; order Rokubacteriales; family CSP1-6; genus DASSSH01. The sequence continues at coordinate 8,061 of JBKPCB010000074.1, forward strand.
GCATCCGAGGCGAGCCATTCGACAGGATGCCGAGCCGGGCGCCCTTGAGAGAGGCGAGCGCGGCCTTGACCTCCGGAAAGCACGCCAGCGACAGGTAGGCGTCCATCAGAGCCTGCACCTGCGCCTCGGCGGCGGCGATGCCGAGCCGTCGAAGCGCGAAGCGAAGCGCGGCCTCCGTGACGGCCCAGAAATCCTCGTAGCGCTCCATGAGCGAGCGGAGCCAGGTGTATTCGAGCTGCTTCTGGCGCCAGAGGCTGGAGAGCGCCTGCGGGTCGGCCGTCACCGCGCGGCCTGCCTCGATCACCGAATGAACGTCGAAGAGCGTGCCGTAGGCGTCGAAGACAAAAGCCTTGGGTGAAGCCATGCGTTGAACCTCCCGTGACGGCGCCGGCGGGGCCTAGCTGGAGCCGGGCAGCGCGGCGCGAGGCCGCCGGTCTGGATGCCGCCGCGGCAGAGCCGGGCGCCTCGGCTCGTCCGGCGGCTCGAGCCCGACTTCCTGAAAGCCGTACTGCAGGACGACCTTGGCGTCGCGGAAAGACAGGCTCCGCGTCTGAGCGCCCAGCACGATCAGTAGAAAGCGCTGGCCAGCTCGCCACGCGGCGACGGCCAGATTGTAACCGGCCTCGCGCGTAAAGCCGGTCTTCAGCGCCTGGACGCCGCCCGGATCGTGAAAGAGCGGAATGCGGCGACTGTACACCCTGCCACGCCAGACGAAGCTTGCGCCGCCGAGCAGGGGCCGAGACGCCGGATAGTCCTGCACCAGGCGGCCCGTCAGCCGGGCCAGGTCCTCGGCCGTGCTCCGCTGGGCCGGATCCGGCAGGCCGTGCGCGTTGGCGTAGTGCGTCGCGTTCAGGCCGAGCTCCTGCGCCTTGGCGTTCATCAGCGCGACGAACGCCTCTTCGGTGCCGCCGAGGTGCTCGGCAACCGCGGTGGCGGCGTCATTGGCCGATGCGATAGCCACGCCTTCCAGCAGGGTGCGCAACGGAACCGACTCGCCGGCGCGCAGACCCATCCGGTAGCGCGCCACCTGCGCGGCGCGCTGGCTGACGATCACCGACTCCTCCCACTGCGCCCGGCCCTGGTCCAGCGCCTCGCAGGCGAGGTAGAGCGTCATGAGCTTGACGAGGCTGGCGGGAGCGTGATCCTCGGTGGCGTTCTTGGCGTAGAGAACCTTGCCCTGCGGATCGAGCAGCAGGATGGCTTCCGCGTTGACCGAGGGCCGGATGTTCTGAGCCCAGGACGGCGTCGCCAACAGCCATAGCATGAGGCCGAGGACGGAGATTGCGCGCACTGCCACCATTCTACTCGGTGGCGAAGCCGGCGAATGAGGAAAAAACCTATCCGAGAGCGCGCTTGAATTCTTTCGATGGCTTGAAGCGAGGTGTGCGCCCGCCGGTAACGTTCATGGGCTGGCCCGTGCGCGGGTTCTTGCCCTTGCGCGCCTTGCGCCGGGCAACCGAGAACGTCCCAAAGCCGACGAGCGTCACCGACTGGCCGCGCTTGAGGGAGGCCCGGATCGACGCGAGCAGGGCGCGAAGCGCGCGGTCGGAGGCGGCCTTGGTCCACCCGCTCGATTCCGCCATCGCGGCCACGAGGTCGGATCTGGTCATCGCGGGAGTCTCCTCCGCAGCATAGGACGGCTCGCGGATGCTAGCAGAGCGGCCGTCGGAACGTCAAGGGTCCGTGGTAAGGTGGACGCTCACATGAAGCGAGTGCGGCTCTTCACACTGGAAGGCAATGCCGACGGCGAAGCCGCGCTCGCGTTCTTCCAGGCGCGCGGCCTGGCAGTAGACGTGCGCGACGTGGGGAAGGATCCCGACGCGAGCCAGGAGCTGTTCACGCGCATGGGCCGCCTCGGCGTCCCTACGATCGTGATCGACGAGCGCACCTTCGTGGGCTTCGGCGCGCACCGCGACGAGATCGAAGGGCTCCTGCGCGACTGATCCGCGCCGGCGCGGAACCTCAACGCGGCGCGTTGACTCGCGCGCCCCGCTTGGGGTATAAACACGCGTCGGGCCCGCGGCCGCACAGCCGTTCCGCCCTGTCCATCCATTTTCAGCCGTTGAGGAGAGTCACATGAATCGACTTGGCAAGACGGCCCGGCGCGTGCTCTTCGTGCTCGTCCCGGCGCTCATCGTCCTCTGCTTCCTCGCCTTTGCCATGCCGCCGGCGCTTCTGGCCCAGAGCGCCACCGGGGTCGCGGCGGCGCCGCAGCCATCGCATCAGGGCGGCGAGGCGAACCTCAAGATCCCCGATCTCTCCCAGGTGAGCTTCGGCGGCATGACCGGCCGAGCGCTGCTGCAGTGGGGCATGCTCGTGTGCCTCTTCGGCCTGGCATTCGGGATGGTGATCTTCCGCCAGCTCAAGAGCCTGCCGGTGCACCAGAGCATGCGCGAGATCTCGGAGCTGATCTACGAGACGTGCAAGACGTACCTCGTCACACAGGGCAAGTTCCTGCTCATCCTCTGGGCGTTCATCGCGGTGATCGTGGTTTTCTACTTCGGGTTCCTCCAGCACTTCACGGGCCAGCAGGTCGCGATCATCCTCTTCTTCAGCCTGGTCGGGATCGGGGGCAGCTACGGCGTCGCCTGGTTCGGCATGCGAATCAATACCTTCGCGAACTCCCGCACGGCCTTCGCGAGCCTGAGGGGGCTGGCGTTCCCTGTGTACGCCATCCCACTCCAGGCGGGCATGAGCGTGGGCATGCTGCTGATCAGCGTCGAGCTGCTGATCATGCTCTTCATCCTGCTCTACGTCCCGCGCGAGTATGCGGGCCCCTGCTTCATCGGATTCGCCATCGGCGAATCGTTGGGCGCGGCGGCCCTCCGCATCGCCGGCGGCATCTTCACCAAGATCGCCGACATCGGCTCCGATCTGATGAAGATCGTCTTCAAGATCAAGGAAGACGACGCGCGCAACCCCGGCGTCATCGCCGATTGCACGGGCGACAATGCGGGCGACTCGGTCGGGCCCAGCGCCGACGGCTTCGAGACCTACGGCGTCACGGGCGTGGCGCTCATCTCGTTCATCCTCCTGGCGGTACCCAAGGAGATCGTCCAGGTCCAGCTCCTGGTCTGGATCTTCGTGATGCGCGTCATGATGATCGTCGCCAGTGGGATCTCCTACTTCCTCAACGACGCCGTCGCGCGCGGCCGCTACGCCACCGCGCCGAAGATGAACTTCGAGGCGCCCCTGACCAGCCTGGTATGGATCACCTCGATCGTGTCGGTGGGGCTGACCTACCTGGTCTCGTGGTTGCTCATCCCGAGCCTCGGTGACGGCACGCTGTGGTGGAAGCTGGCGACGGTGATCACCTGCGGCACCCTCGCCGGCGCCATCATCCCCGAGCTGGTCAAGGTGTTCACGTCCACCGACTCCGCTCATGTCCGCGAGGTGGTGATCTCGGCGCGCGAGGGCGGCGCGTCCCTCGACATTCTCTCGGGCCTCGTGGCCGGCAACTTCGGCGCCTACTGGCTCGGCATCACCGTCGTGATCCTTATGGGCGCGGCGTACCTGGTGAGCACGGCGGGGCTGGGCGCGCTCATGGTCGCGCCGGCGGTGTTCGCGTTCGGACTGGTGGCCTTCGGCTTTCTGGGCATGGGTCCCGTGACCATCGCAGTGGACTCCTACGGCCCCGTGACCGACAACGCGCAGTCCGTGTTCGAGCTCTCGGTCATCGAGACGCTCCCCGGCATCAAGGGGCAGCTCAAGAAGGACTACGGCTTCGACGTCAACTTCGAATCGGCCAAGCACATGCTCGAGGAGAACGACGGCGCCGGCAACACGTTCAAGGCCACGGCCAAGCCCGTGCTCATCGGCACGGCGGTGGTGGGCGCCACGACCATGATCTTCTCGATCATCGTGGTGCTGACCGCCGGCCTCACCCAGAACGTGGACAAGCTCTCGCTCCTCCACGCGCCATTCCTGCTCGGCCTGATCACCGGCGGCTCCATGATCTACTGGTTCACGGGCGCCTCCATCCAGGCGGTCACGACCGGCGCCTACCGCGCCGTCGAGTTCATCAAGGCCAATATCCGTCTCGAGGGCGTGACCAAGGCGTCGGTAACCGACAGCAAGAAGGTCGTCGAGATCTGCACCCAGTACGCGCAGAAGGGCATGTTCAACATCTTCCTGGCGGTGTTCTTCGCCACGCTGGCCTTCGCGTTCCTGGAGCCCTACTTCTTCATCGGCTACCTGATCTCGATCGCCCTGTTCGGCCTCTACCAGGCCATCTTCATGGCCAATGCCGGCGGCGCTTGGGACAATGCCAAGAAAATCGTCGAGGTCGATCTCAAGGAAAAGGGCACGGCGCTGCACGCGGCCACGGTCGTGGGTGACACGGTGGGCGATCCGTTCAAGGATACCTCGTCGGTGGCCATGAATCCGATTATCAAGTTCACGACGCTCTTTGGCCTGCTGGCCGTGGAGCTGGCCGTCTCGCTGGCGGCCGACCGCGGCACCGGGCTAACGCACGTGCTAGCCGCGGTGTTCTTCGCGCTGTCCGTTGTCTTCGTGTGGCGGTCCTTCTACGCGATGCGGATTCGCGTCGAGGCCGCGCTGGCGGCCGAGCCCGCTCGCGGGCGCGCGCACTAGCGGGACTGATCCGTCCCCCGCGGCGGACCCGCCCCGGATGCGGGCCGCCGCGTTGCCGGTCCCCGATCACCGTGCTAGCGTAGAGGGCCGGCCACGCCGGGGTAGCTCAGTGGCAGAGCAACTGATTCGTAATCAGTAGGTCGCGGGTTCAACTCCCGCCCCCGGCTCCAGTCCTCTTCCACCTCTCCCCCTCGGTTTCCCTCAAGCGCCGCGCCTGGGCAGAACGCCCGGAGCGGCGCTTGAATTCGGGCAAGCCTCCCGATCGCCAGCCCGCCGTGTCGGCAGAAGCCATTGATTCTGTGCGCTGATCCGGCTGGCACGCCTCCTGCGATAAGGAAACGCTGGCGGTAGGAACTCCGAGTCGAAACCGGGGGAAGACGAGGAGGATCACGATATGGCGCTGGAGACGGTGATCGGATACGTAGTGGCGCTGGCATTGCCCCTCTGGCTGGTGGTCGAGGGGATCAAGCACATGGAGAGGTCACCCAAGCAGTCGGACACGCGCGTCGAGATGGAGCATCGTTCCGCGGCGCCTATGACCGGTGCGACGGCCGGCTCCATCCGCCGCGAAGCGACGGCGTCGAGGCAGCCACGCATCGCCGCGTAGCAGACGGGCGCGCGAAGGGCCATCGGCGCGCCCCTCAAAAGTGTTGGAAATGTCGCCGACCTGCAGGATGAGGGGGCGCCGCGGATCATCGGGCGTGGCGATAAGTAGCTGATTCTCCGGCGGGCTCGCCAGTCCCGCGGCCCGGCATCAGGCTTGCTCTGACTAAGCTCCTATGGACGGGGCCCCTGCATGACCATCGAAGCCCGAAGGCGGGAGCTGCGACGGTATCCGCGAGCCCAGGTTTCGTGGCCCGCGACGGTGGAGGCGGGCAGCCGGTGGCTCCATGCCGAGACGGTGAACGTGAGCGCCTTCGGCGCCAAGGTACGGCTTGACGAGCCGCTGACGGAAGGCACGCTCGCCACGCTGCACCTCGAGCCGCCGGAGGGAGCGCCCCTGGACGTCCAGGCCATCGTGTGGCGAAGCGACGCTGACGGGGCGGCTTTCTTCTTCATCGAGGCGTCGCCAGCCGTGGCTCTACCGTCGCCATAATCCTACCTCGATCCAGACAGCGGTAGCCGCCGCGCTGAAGCCTAGGCCTCGATGAGGCCTCGGCGGATCGCGTAGCGCACCAGGCTCGCGGTTTCGTGGATGTCGAGCTTGGCCATCAGCCGGGTGCGGTGCGCGTCGGCCGTTTTCGCGCTGACACCGAGCAGCTGGGCCACCTGCTTCGTGGTCTTGCCGTCGGCGATCAGGCGCAGCACCTCGCGCTCGCGCGGGGTGAGCGGATCGGCCGAGGCGTGCGACTTGGCCCGCAGCGCGCGAAGAACCGTTTCGGAGACGCTCGGGCTCAGGTAGAGCGCCCCTCCCGCCACCTCGCGGATGGCGCGCATCAGGTCCTCCGTCACCTGGGTCTTCAGGACATAGCCCCGGATCCCCGCGCGTACCGCTTCCATCACATACTGGTCCTCGCTGTGCACGGTCAGGAGGATGGACTGGGTCTTGGGCGATGCCAATCCGATCTCACGGGCGGCGTCGATGCCATTGAGCATCGGCATGGCGACGTCGAGGATGGCGAGATCGGGCTGGTGCTCCCGGGCGAGACGCACGGCCTCGCGGCCGTCCGTTGCCTGCGCGACGACTCGCAGCCCGTCGGAGCTCAACAGGCTCCGGAGGCCGTCGCGGACGATGGCATGATCGTCCGCCAGGAGGATGCGGACGGGCGCCTTGGCGGCCCGTTTCGAGGGCTTCGCGGCGTCGGTTGAGGTAGCGGGGTCGCTGCGCGGCTTCAGGAGTCTCGATTTCATCATGCTCATTGTGTTCGCCCCTCCTCGGTTACGACCCAGCGGATGGTGGGAAGCAGGGAAGCGGTCAGGTCCTTCTTGGCCAGCAGCGCCTCGGCGCCGATCTCTTCGGCGGCCTGCTCGTACGCCTCTTCAGCGTGAATCGTGACCAGAATGACCTTCGCGTTCGGCCGCTTGGCTTTGATCCGGCGGGTGGCTTCGATTCCGTTGAGCCGAGGCATGGTGATGTCCATGAGCACCACGTCGACGGGGAGGCGGCTGGCCAGCTCCACCGCCTCCTCACCGTCCTCGGCTTCGCCAAGGATCCGAACGTTCGGATCCTCGGCAAGCAGGTGCTTCACGACGCCCCGGAACTCCTGACTGTCGTCAACGATCAGTACTGATGGCATCATCCATCAGCTCCGCTCAGTTTTCTCGTCGGGGGGGGGTGACTACCGGCATAATGACGAACAACTCGGTCCCCCCGCTTGGCGCCGAGGTGATTCGCAGCGAGCCGCCGACGGCGTCCAGACGCTCCCGAATGCCAATGAGCCCGAGCCCGATCTGCCCCTGCCCATCGTCAGCGGACTTCGGCTGGAACCCGGTGCCGTTGTCCCGGATCGTGCACTCGATCCTGCCGTCCGTCCTCGCGAGCTCCACACTCGCGCGGGTCGCCCGGGCATGCTTGGCGACATTGTTGAGCGCTTCCTGGGCGATTCGGTAGAGCGCGGTCTCGACCATGTTCGGCAGGCGCCCGCCTGTCGAGCCGCTCACGCTCACGGCGGCTCCGGTCCGCGCGCTCACAGCCCCGGCGAGGAACTCGAGCGCGGGCTTGAGGCCGAGCGTGTCGAGCACCGGGGGCCGGAGCTGGTGGGAGACGCCCCTCAGCTGCGCCTCGATGCGGTCCAGGAGCGCGCGCGTCTCGAGCACCCGCGGATACGCCGAGGCCGGAAGCTCGCGCGCAATGCCCTCGAGGGCGATGTGCACGCCGGCGAGAAGCTGACCCGCCTCATCGTGAAGCTCCCGGGCGATGCGGCGGGCTTCCTCCTCCCGAGCGTTCACGTTCTCGGCGGCGAGGGCCCTCAGCTGATCGCGCTGCCGCACCGCTTCGTCGGAGTTCCGGGCACCGTCGATCGCCACGCCCGTGATCGTGGCCGCGACCGCCAGCATTTGCAGCTGCCCCTCCGAGAAGGGCGCCGAATCGCGACGGGCCAGGCTCAAGACGCCGATCGTGACCCCACGCGAGAGCAGGGGCGCCTCGGCCACGGAGGTGAATCCTTCCTTCTCGAGCAGCGCTCGGATCGCCGCATCGGGCTGCTTACCGGCCCGGGCGCTCCTCAGCCGCTCCACCACAGATGTCGAGAACCCTTCCGACGTCTGGAATCGATCACCGCCGTCGGGGCCGTCGTTGATGAATAGCGCGACCGCGTCCGCCTGAAATGCCGGGAGGACTGCTGTCACCGCCGCGCGGGCGATCCCGGTCACGTCGTGGGACGCGCCCACGGCGAGCGCAATAGATCGAAGTGCCTCGAGCATGAAAATCCACCTTCATCGATTCGCTCAGGGAACGAGCGCGGCACAACTGGCCAAGGCACTAGCCGGCATGTGGGAGGGAGGACCCACAAGTCTCAGAGGGGCGGGACTAGACTAAATCCGCGCGCGATCCGGGGAGATGGGAAGGCTTCCCGGGGATTGGGAACTGAAACACCGACCAAGGGGGTCGGGGCCCTTCTGAAAGCATCCTACCACCTCTCTCTTGTCAATGTCGGGAATATCCCTTCCACAGCGTCGACGAGCGGGGCCAAGTCACGGACTGGCCTTGGTAGGCCCAAGACTCTTCACTGCTCGAGGGTAAAGGCGGCGGTTGGGCCGAACAATCGGGATGATCCCAGGGTCCCAACCGGGGGGAACACCCGACGCTCGGGTCGGGGGGGATCGGGCTACCGCGGCTCGGGGCGCCGGTAGGAAGCGCGGGGGTGCAGAACCTCGCTGACTTTATTGAGGAGATACTGAGGCGTGAACGGCTTGGCGATGAAGGGGACGTCGGCCTCGATGACGCCGTGCTGGCCCATGACCTCGGCGGTGTACGCCGACATGTAGACGACCTTGAGCCCCGGGCGCACGGGGCGCAGCCGATCGGCTAACTCACGGCCGGTCATCTCTAGCATGATCACGTCGGTGAGCAGGAGGTCGATCGGGGCGGCATAGCCCTCGGCGAGCCGCAGAGCCGCTTCGGCGCTCGGCGCCTCCAGCACGCGGTAGCCCTCGCCGGCCAGCACGTCGCGCGCCAGGCCCAGCACCCAGGGATCGTCGTCCACGACGAGGATGGTTTCCACGATCGCCTTCTCCCTGTCACCGTACCGTAACACGGGCGGCGCGCTTGCGATGCGCCTCTTGCCACCGCCACCTGCGTGGTCTACCGTCTCCCGCGGAGGTCACGATCATGAGGTGGCGACCATCTCCTGTGAGGGTATTGCTTTCGAGCCTCCTCAGCCTGGCGCTGGTCGATGGGACGGCGCCCGGCTGGGCGGCGGCCGAGCCTCTGCGCGTGGACCCCGCCAAGATCAGCGGGTGCTGGCGGGTCTGGGTAAAGGGGACAGACAGGGAGCGGCGCCGAACCTTCGAAATCACCAAGCTCACGGCCGACAACCTTGTCGAAGGACAGGATACACACGGGAGGACGGTGTCCGGTCACTTCGAGCCGGCCGATCGGCCCTGGTTCGGTTACCTGGGCACGCTCGTCCTCTACATGCCGACGGAACGACTCGCGGGGTATGGCCCCGACGCGCCAGAGCGCAGCTTTCGCCACCCTGTTTTTTCGCTCGAGCCCTCGGAGATGTTCTTTCCAATTGGTCCAACCATGGCGCCGGGGACGATCCGGCCCTTTGCCATGTACGATGCCGAAATGGGGAAGGGATTGACGATCGGCACGGCCGACCGCCTGTACCGATGCGAGCCGGAGAAGATGCGCCTGCCGATTTACGAGGGGCCGGAGCCGATGGGGGCCGATCCACCCCAGGGTCCGTAAGCGCCAACAGGACGTGGCGTCCCATGACGCCTGGGTATCCTCGGCTGTGACCATCGACCGGGCCGCCGCCCCCGAGCCCTCCGCCGACGCCGAAGCCTTCGCCCGGCGCCACGTCCGGCACAACGTGCTGGCGCTGGGCGCCGACTACGCGCTCTTCTTCATGGGGATGTCGTTCGCCTCGCAGTTCACCATCCTGCCGGCCTTCGCCGAGCACCTCGGCGCCCCCAATGTGGTGATTGGCGCGATTCCGGCCTTCATGTCCACCGGCTGGCTGCTTCCCTCGCTCTTTGCGGCGGGGCATACCGAGACCCTGAGGCGCAAGCTGCCGTTCGTCCTGCGCTATACGATCTGGGAGCGCCTGCCCTTCCTGGGCCTGGCCGCCGCCGCGTTCTTCCTCGCTACGCCCGCGCCGGCGCTGACCCTCGCCGTGCTCCTGCTGATGCTGGTCGTGATCACAGCGGCGGGGGGCGCGCTCATGCCGGCGTGGATGGACATCATCGGGCGCGCCGTGCCCGTCGAAGGGCGCGGCCGCTTTTTCGCCTTCGCGACGGTGCTGGGTAATACCGGCGGCGTGCTCGGCAGCTTTGCCTCAGCCTGGATCCTCGCGGCAGTGGCGGCGCCGGCCAGCTACGGATACTGCTTCCTGGCTGCCACGCTCTTCATGGGGCTGTCCTACTTGGCCCTCGCGCTGACGCGCGAGCCGCCGGCCACGACGACGACGCCGGCCGTTCCGCTCACCGCGTACCTGCGGCGCGCCGCGGGCGTGCTCCGGCGGGACCGGAACCTGGCGTGGTTCCTTCTGGCTCGCGGGTGCGGATCCGTGGGGATGGCGGCGGGCGGCTTCTACACGGTCTATGCGCTGCGATCTCTTCGCGCGGCCGACTGGCAGGTCGGGGTCTTTACCACGGTACTGCTCGTGGGCGAGATCCTCGGCACCATTGTCCTCGGCTGGCTCGGAGACCGAGCGGGTCACCGGCGAGTCGTGATCATCGGTATGGTCGCGATGCTGGCCGGGAACCTCCTCGCGATCGCGGCGCCCTCCCTCGAGATGTTCCGGCTGGTATTCGCGCTCCAGGGGCTGCAGATGGCGGCGCTGCACGTCTCCGGACTCAATATCCTGCTCGAATTCGCCCCGGCCGTTGCGGAGCGGCCGACCTACGTCGGCCTGGGGAATACGCTGACGGCGCCGGTGGCCTTCGCGGCCCCGCTCGTCGCTGGGTTTTTTGCGGACGCGATCGGCTTCCCGGCCGTCTTCCTCGCTGCCGCGCTCGGCGGCGTGGCGGGAGTTGCCGTGCTCCTTGGGCGCGTGCGGGACCCGCGCCACCGCATGTCCGCGCCGGGCGCCTAAGGTGGCCGTACGCCATCGATCAGCTGTGGTACCTTCTCGACCCATGACGCTCCGGAAGAGAGCCTACGCTGCGGGCGCGACGCTGGCCGCGACCACCATAGGGACCATCCTGATGCTGGGCTCGATCGCCCATGCCCAGACGACTCCGGCCGCCGAGATCGCGCGCGGAAAGTACATCTTCGGCGCCACGACCGGCTGTGGCTGCCACACAGCGAAGGACGGAGCGCTCAACGCCGGCGGCCATAAGTTCGAGATGTCGTTTGGCACAATCTTCACGCCCAATATCACGCCTGACCGGGAGACTGGTATTGGGACTTGGACCGACGCGCAGCTCATCGCCGCGATCCGCTCCGGCCGCCGGCCCAATGGCGAGCGCCTGATCCCGATCCACCCCTGGGCGTCGTTCAATGGGATGGCGGCTGAAGATCTGCAGGCGCTTGTTGCCTATCTGCGGACGGTCCCTCCCGTGAAGCGGCCCAATACACCCAACAAGATCAGCCTGCCGATGTTCGATAGCCTGATGCTGCCCGCCTGGATCGGCGCCTTCATGCATCTCGAGGTGCCGCCCGCGAAAGCGCCGACCTCGGGTGTGGCGCGCGGGGAGTACTTGGTGCGCGCGGTCGGCCACTGCGGCGAATGCCATACGCCGCGCGGAATGTCCCAGGCCATGGACAATTCCCGCTTCCTCTCCGGCAATCCAAAAGGGAAGGGACCCGAGGGCGCCGAGGTGCCCAATATCACGCCGGACAAGGAGACGGGCATCGGGAAATGGACCGAGGCGCAGGTCGTGGAGTTTCTGGGGACCGGCAACAAGCCCGACGGCGACACGGCCGGCGGGCTGATGGAGCGCGCCATCAAAGGGACGTCGGCTGGCTTCAAGGACTTGACGAAGGCCGACCGATTGGCCATCGCCCGCTATCTCAAGACCGTCCCGCCGATCAAAAATAAAATCGGCGAGTAGAGCGCGCCGAGAATCTCAGCTGGCGGGAACGGTGCGGCCCTGTGCCCACTCGCGGAGGTCGGTCACCTCTTCCGCTCGCGTCACCGACAAGGGCTTGGTCTCCTTGAGCTCGTCCAGGATGTGCTCAGTGCCGAGCGTGACCCCGCGGGAGAACGCGGTGTAGAGCGCCGAGACCACGGCCTGCTCGATCTCGGCGCCGCTGAATCCCTCCGAGGCCGCCGCCAGCGCGTCGAGGTCGAATATGGCGGGGTCCCGCTGGCGGCGGCGCAGGTGGACGGAGAAGATCTCGCGCCGCTCCACGCGCGTGGGCAGATCGATGAAGAAGATCTCGTCGAAGCGGCCCTTGCGCGTGAGCTCCGGTGGCAGCGACGCGATCCGGTTACAGGTGGCGACCACGAAGACGGGAGACTTGTGGTCCTGGAGCCACCCCAACAGCCGGCCGAAGATGCGGCCGGACAACCCGGCATCCGCGTCCGAGCTTGTTCCCGAGCCGAGGGCCTTTTCGATCTCGTCCAGCATCAGCACGCAGGGCGCCATCCGCTCGGCAGTTTCCAGCGCGCGATCGAGGCTCTTCTCCGATTCCCCCACGAACTTGTTGTAGAGCCGGCCGGCCTCGAGCTTGAGCAGTGGCAGCCCCCAGGCCTTGGCCACGGCTTTCGCGGCCAAGGTTTTGCCGCATCCCTGGACGCCCAAGAGCAGGATGCCCTTGGGCGGCGGCACTCCGAACTGCTTGGCCTCCGCCGTGAAAGCCCGGGCGCGCTTGTCGAGCCACGCCTTGAGGTGCGCGAGCCCGCCCACGTCCCCCGGCCCTTCTTCCGCGGGCACGAATTCGAGTAGGCCTTCCTTGGCCAGCAGCTCCTTCTTGACGGCGATGATCTCGTCCACGTCCTTCCGGTCGAGCGTCATGTCGTCGAGCGCGGCGCGCGTCAGGGCGCGCTCGGCTTCGAACAGCGTCAGTCCCTTGAGCGCCTCGCCGAGCCGATCGAGATCTTCGGGCGAGAGATCCAGAGTGATCTTCTGAGTCGCCGAGAGCCGCCGAACCACGTCCTGGACCAGCGCCTTGAGGTCCTCCTCGGCGGGGAGATCGAGCCGGAACACCGTGGCGAGAGTTGAAAGCTCCGGGGGCAGCTCGACGCGCGGGGCGGCGAGCACGATGGCGCGCCGCTCGCGGGCGAAGCTGCGCGCCAGGTCCTGGAGCTTTCGGACCACCGCGGGAGCCCCGAGCGAGCGGTGCAGATCCTCGAAGAGAAAGATACCTTCGCTCGGCATGGCCGCCAGGTTGCCCAGTGCCTTGAGCGGATCGCGGGTGTCGTACATGCCTTCCAGCGCCCCGACCCGTCTCAGGCCGTGGGACACCGTCCAGACGAAGAGGGGCAGGCCGAGCCGCGCCGCCACCCGGCCGAGGACTTGCTCGACGCGCTCCTCCTCGTACGTCTCGATGACGATGATCGGGTAACGCGAGGTGATGAGCAGCTCGAGATTTCTCAGCGCGTCCATGGGCCCGTGCCGGCTACCACCATACTCCGGCGGGGCCGCGGCCCGCGAGGGAAAATCGCTTTGCCCGGCCCCATCGATCCGCTACGATGGCCACACTCGCAATGCCTTCACGCCGCGCTGTCCTTCGCGCCGTCTCTGTCGTGCTTCTCGGAGGCGCGATCGCCGCGGTCTACGTCGTGATCGGGCTGACCCGTCCCGTCAACTTTCACGATGAAGGTTTTGCCGTCTATGCGGCCGTCCGAGTGCTGGAGGGCGAGGTGCCGTACCGCGATTTCTGGACCATCCACCCGCCGGGCCAGTGGTACACACTGGCCGCCGTCTTCAAGCTCTTCGGTGCTTCGCTTCTCGCGGAGCGGATCTGGGACGCGCTGGTCCGCGTCGCATTCCTGTTCACGCTGTATTTGTTCGCGTGCCGGCTGACGTCGCCTCGGGTCGCCCTCGTGCCGGGTGTCGTGACGTTCGTGTACCTCGGGGCGACTCCGTTTTATGGCTACATGATGTTTCCGGCGCTTCTGCTGAGCATGCTGAGCGGGCTCCTCCTGCTGGCCCATGCGCGCGATCCGCGCGCCAGATGGCTCGTGGGAGCCGGACTCTGCGTCGGCGTGACCACGCTCTACCGTCACGACGTGGCCTTCTACGCCGCGGCCGCCGGCGGCGCGACGGTCCTGGCCCGGACGCTGGTCGGCCGGGGCGGCGCCGGCACCGTGATTCGCGCGCTCGCGTCCTTCGCG
>JBKPCB010000075.1:0-8089 GCA_046727155.1 Candidatus Methylomirabilota bacterium
GTCGAGATGCCACGATCCAATGAATTGGCCGTAGAGCTGCAACTTGGAGGCGAGAGCCTGATTCGGCTGCCTTGCATGGAGGACTTCCAGCATTGGGACATCTCGTTCAGTCAAATGCGCCCGGCTGTTTTCGTTCGACTCCAGCGTCTCCTGCCGCCAGGCGCGGATCTGGGCGGCGTGCTCGCGGTAATGATTGCTGGCCGAACCTTCGAAGAGCTCGCGGGCTGGCATGCCCGGCGCGAAGAGCTCGTCGGGAAGGGCCGCCGCCACTGCAAGGAACTCTCGGTGTGACGCCCCAGCTCGTCGAGGATCGCGGCGGTCTTGGCCTCGCGCCGGGCCTCCACGAAGCGTGCATTCCACGCATCCGCGTCGTCGTAGGTGCCGTCCGGATACGGGCGTTCACCCCGGCCGATCCGCCTGAGCGCCGGGGCCATCTCCCGGTGCCATCCCGAGCTGTGCACCAGGATCTCGCGCACGCCCCACGTGCCGAGCCACGGCTCACGCATCTGCTGCTCGTCGAGGCCAATCACGGCCTGCCGCAGCTCCGCGTACGCCTCGTCCGCCGCCTGCAAAGCCTCCCGCTTGTCACTCATAATCCCTCCCAGGGTGGTGCCTGCCGTCTCTTCCGCTAGAACCCCGGGGCTAAGCGTTTGTGAAACGATTGGCGAAGCCGCCTGGATGGGGAACGAAGTCCCCCAGCCAGGAAAGTCTTTCTGGCGATGCCAGAGTTTTCTTCCCGGCTGGCGTCGCCTACCCCTCGCACATCATTAATATTTCTGACCTGTCAGGGGTGGCTCGAGTTTTGCTCTCCTCGAGCAGGCGTTCATTTGCCTTCGTAATCGTGGGAGCGGTGGATCGGTCTTTCCCACACCTGCTCGGACCTTGGAGGAGCGCTGAGATGCTAGACAAGAGTTGGAATAATCCCTGGAAGCTGACCGCGATCGGTATGGCCCTCGTGGCGGTTACTGCGGGCGTTACGGGGCTCGTGGTGGCCAACCGTGTCGGAATCCAAGCTGACCAGCCGGTGACCGCCACGACCGCGAAGCCCACGGTAGCTCCGGCAGTCGCCACGGCTCCCGCCCCCGCCCCCGCGGTCCCGCCCCGAGCGGCAATCGAGACATGCAATCGGTACGCAGGAACGCCGCCAAGTCAGCGGGAGAATACGATTGGGGTTGTCAAGGATGCGGCGGTCGGGGCGGTGGCTGGCGCGGCTGTCGGGGCCGTGGGCGGCGCCATCGCGGACGGTGGCAAGGGGGCCGGGAAGGGCGCCGCGATCGGCGGCATTCTCGGGGCCGGTGGTGGGACGCTCTACGGCGTCAACGAAGTCCACAAGAACAATCAGGAGTATCGGGAGGCGTACGCTCGTTGCATGCACGCCCGGGGCTACACAAGCTAGCTGGTTGATCGAACCCTCGCTGCCACACTGAAGCCCCTGGTCATAGCGACCGGGGCTTTATGCTTTGGGTCCTGCACGGTATATTTCCGCCTGTATGGGGTCGGCATCCTGCCAGGGCCCTTTGGGGAGGCGAGCATGGTGGAGCGATTCACGGAGCGGGCGAGGCGGGTGATGGTGCTGGCGACGGAAGAGGCCCGCCGCCGCCGGCACGGCGCTGTCGGCCCCGCGCACCTGCTCATGGCCATCCTCCGCGACGGCGGCACTCTAGGCGGCAAAAAGCTGGAGCACCTGCGGGTGATTCCCGAGAGGCTCACGGTTGAGGTCGAGCGCGCCCTGAGCGAGATGCCCGAATCGGCCGCGGTCGGCGAGCCGGCCTTCGCTCCCGAGCTCAAGGCCGCGCTCGAGGCGACTCTCGAAGAGCAGCGGCATTGCCTCTACGCCGTCGACCCGCAGGATCTCCTGCGCGGCCTGCTGGCGGACGACCGGTCGACGGCCTGTCGAATCCTGGGCGCCGCGGGAGCCGATCTCGACCGGGCGCAGCTCTTGACCCGGCTGTCCTTCGGGAACCCGCTCACCCGGGGGGACGTCCGCTTCATCGCCACGTCGAAGTGGCGACTGGAGATCTAGCGTCACTTTGCCGGCCGCAGATGACGCGGAGGGTCGCGCGAACCTGGAACTTTTCGCCCTACTTTCTTCGAAACTCCGTCGTGGTGTCGCGTAGGAGTTTCATCCGATTGTTCACAACTATTCGATATTCCGCGAGACTCGAATAGCTACGTTTTCAGCGGGGATTGGCGTGCCGTTTGCAGTTTTCTTATCTCCAGGGAGGGACAAGACATGGCGCAGCGCACGTTCGTCACATTACTTGCTGCTGCCGCGATGCTGATGTTCGGCGCCGGCCCTGCCGGGCAGAGCGCCTGGGCCGACTCCGCGCTGACCGCTCCCGCGGCCTACTCGTCCGGCGTCCCGGACGGGCTCAGCGGAACCTGGCACGGCACCTTCCAGGAAATCGCGGCTCCGAACCGCGAGGTGCAGGGGCGGATCACGATTCGGATCAATGACGACGGCACGTTTACGGCGACTTCGCCGACCCGGCCGCAGGTGTCGGGCACCGTCGCCGCGCAGGGTAATCGCGTGATCTTCCAGAGCTTGAAGGGCGCTCGGATGACGCTGATGCGCTCGGGCAATACGCTCTACGGCTTGTCGGAAGACGCGGCGACAGAGGCGCTCGTCGCACTCAGGCTGGAGAAAATTTAGAAGCACAGCGAACGCGCGGGGCCGGCCGACGGCGGCCGGCCTCGCAGCGGGCGCGGCTATTCGATCGAGGGCTCCCTCGGACACTCCCCCGCCTGACGCCGCGGCTGAAGCGACGCAATGACCTCCGAGAGCTGATGCGGATTTGCGGGCTTGACGATGTACATGTCGAATCCGGCCTCGAGAGCCCTGCGGCGATCTTCGAGTTGACCGTATCCACTCAGCGCGACCAGGAACGCGTTCCGCTTCTGTCCGGCGCGCAGCCGGCGAGCCACTTCGTAACCATCCATTCCCGGCAGGCCGACATCGATGAGGATGAGGTCGGGATCGGTCGCCTCGGCGAGCTCCACTCCTGTGGCGCCGTCACCCGCGCAGTAGATGTCGTGACCCGCGAGCGCGAGGAATATCTTCAGCGTCTCGCGCGCGTCTTCATTGTCTTCGACGATGAGGATTCGGCACGGATGGGTCGCGTGATCGGGGAGGGGCACCCGCGATTCGTCGGGGGCCGCCGGGGCGGCGGCTCGAGGAAATCGAACCGTGAACCGGCTCCCCTTTCCCGCGCCACTGCTCGCGACCTCGATGCTGCCGCTGTGGAGCTCGACGAGATGCCGAACGAGCGTGAGGCCGATCCCGAGACCGCCCTCCGCCCGATCCGATGGCCGGTCGGCCTGGAAGAAGAGGTCAAAGGCGTGAGCGAGGACGTCCGGCGGCATGCCGACTCCGGTGTCCGAGATCTCGAAGATGCCCTCGTCGCCCAGGGGCTCGACTCGGATGTCGATGCGTCCGCCTTCAGGCGTGTACTTTAGGGCGTTGTCCACCAGATTCGTCAGAATCTGGTCGAGTCGCACCGGGTCCGCGTCGATCCAGGCGTCGCGGCACTGGATGCGGACGCCGTGCTCGCGGCTTCTCCCGGCGGCGTTGAACGCCCGCAGACAGCGCTCGGCGCTCTCTGCGAGATTCACGGACGACCGGGAGAGCGTGATCTTCCCGGTGGTGATCCGGGTCACGTCCACCAGATCGTCGATGAGCTGGGTGAGGTTCTGCAGCTGCCGTCCGATCGCCTCGCGCGCGCGCTCGGCGGGATCCTGCCGATCGTCCACCTGCTCGAGGATGCCGAGCGCCGAGCTGATGACGGCGAGGGGGTTTCGCAGCTCGTGCGCCAGCATGGCGACGTACTGGTCCTTTCGCGCATCGCGGCTCTGGATCTCCCGGTAGAGGAGGCAGTTGTCGATGGCGATGGCGGCCCGGCTACAAACCTCCTCGATGAGAATCACCGCGGACGGTCCAAAGGGTGGCCGCGAGTCCTCGACGGCCACCGCCAGGACACCGAGCGTCGTCCCGCGGGCGAGCAGGGGACACGCGACCCCCCGTCCGCCCTTCTCCGGCCCCGACGCACTCGGCACAACCTGGGTCACCAGCGACCGGACTGCGTGATCCACGGCATCCCGCAGGATCGACGCCGAGGCCTCGGTCGCGGCGCTCGGGTCCCGATGGAGCGTCCGGACCATCTCGGTGCCGGCGACCGACAGCCGCAGGACGGCGAAGTCGGCGAGATCGGGGACGACCAAGCGCAGGATCGACGCGAGCGTCGACTCGAGGTCGAGGGACCGGGCCATGCTCTTGCCGGCGTCGGCGAGAAAGCCCGCCCGGCGGCTCGTCGCTTCGGCGGCGGCTCGGGCCGCCCGCTCCTCCGCGAGCGCCACCCGCTCGTCTGCCTGCCGCTTGAGCTGCTCCGCCATCCTGAACAGATCGACGAACACTCTGACCTTCGTGCGCAGGACCTCCGGGACGACCGGCGTCAGGATATAGTCGACGGCCCCCAGCGAGTAACCCTGAAGGGCGTGCGTGTCGTCGCTGCCGGCGGTGATGAAGATGATGGGAATGTGCCGCAGCCTGGACCGCTGGCGGATGATCGTCGCGGTCTCGAACCCGTCCATGTCGGGCATGTTGACGTCGAGCAGGAGCACGGCGAAGTCCCGTTCGAGCAGCTGTCGCAGCGCGTCCGCGCCGGAGGAGACGCAGACGACATTCTCGCCGAGATCCGCCAGCAGCGCTTCCATCGCGCTGAGCTGTGCCGGCCGATCGTCGACAACAAGGATGTTGACGGGGGCCGCCGGAGCGGGTTTGGGTGCGCTCATGCCCGGGGCTTTACCGGAGCAGCCAGGCGCGGAGTTTCGCGACCAGCTCCTCGGGATCGACAGGTTTCGAGAGATAGTCCGACGCGCCGGCGTCGATGCACTTCTCGCGGTCACCCTTCATGGCCTTGGCGGTGACCGCGATGATCGGCAGGTCGCCGAACCGAGGATTGGCGCGGATCGCCCGCGTCGTCTCGAACCCGTCCATTTCGGGCATCATGATGTCCATGAGGACGACGTCGACGTCTTCGAGCTCGTTGAGCAGGTCGATCGCGTCGCGGCCGGTCTCGGCCGACGCGATGTTCATCTCGTGTCCCTCGAGGATGGCCGTGAGCGCGAAAATGTTCCGGATGTCGTCGTCGACGATGAGCGCTTTGCGGCCCGCGAGCGCGCGGTTGCCGTGGTGGAGCCCGTCGAGGATCTCGCGCTGACGCTCAGACATCGCGCTCACAGGGCAGTGCAGGAGGAGTGCCGACTGGTCCAGGAGGCGCTCTGGCGAGGCGACGAAGCGGACGGTGACATCGGGAGAGAAGGACTTCAGGGTCGCTTCGAGCTGCTGGCTGGCGTGGAAATGGCCGTACACGATCAGCGGGATGTCGCGCGAGCCCTCTGTACGGACGATGTGGTCGGCGACCGCCTCGAGATCCTCCTCGGTCATGTCGATGCCGAGGACGATGCAGTCGGTGCGGATCGCCCGGAGCCGGGCAAGGGCCGCGGGCAGGCTGGCCACCGCGGTGAGATCGACGCCGCCAAGGGCGAGGAGCTCGGCGAGGGCGTCGCGTGCGAGCCCCGGCTCGTGGACGAGCAGGAGATCCTTGACCGGCCGGTCGAGGTACACTCTGAGGCCCTGGATCGCGTCGAGCAGCCCGTCGTGGGTCTTGACAGGCTTCCCCAGGACCGACAGCGCGCCGAGAATGTGGCCGCGCGCGAGGTCCTCACCCGTCGTGATGACCTTGACCGGGATGTGCCGGGTGTCGAAGTCGTTCTTGAGACGCTCGAGCACGCGCCAGCCGTCGATGTCGGGCAGGGAGATATCCAGGCTGATCGCCGAGGGCTGGTACTGTCGCGTGAGCGTGAGGGCGGTGGCGCCGAACGCGGTGACCAGCGCCTTGAAGCCGACCTCGTGCGCGACGTCGACCAGCAGCCTGGCGAAGGCGAGGTCGTTCTCCACGATGAGCAGCGTTCGATCTCCGGGCTGGATCCCCTCCCGGTCGTCTTCGATCTCGCTCACCGCCGGCCGCGGCGGCTCCGCGGTGTCCTCGACGAGCTCCGGCGCCTGCACCGCGGGCCAGCTCGGCGACTCGGCCGGGGTCGGAAGCACGCGCCGGGCGGGGCTCTGCGGCGAATAGGTCTGCGGCAGGTAGAGCGTGAACGTGCTGCCGCGCCCGGGGGCACTCGCCAGATGGATCTCGCCGCCCAGCAGCCGCGCGATCTCGCGGCTGATGGCGAGGCCGAGGCCGGTGCCGCCGTACTTGCGGCTCGTGCTGCCGTCCGCCTGCTGGAAGGCCTCGAAGATGATCTGCTGCTTGTCGGTGGGGATGCCGATCCCCGTGTCCGACACGGAAAACGCGAGGACCGAGTCGGCGCGGCCGAGATGCTCGCGGTCGTAGGACGAGTCGGTCCGCGCCGTCGTGATGGTCAGCGCGACGCCGCCCCTGCGCGTGAACTTGAAGGCGTTCGACAGGAGGTTCTTGATCACCTGCTGCAGCCGCTTCGAGTCGGTGAGGATCGCCCTGGGGAGGGAGGGATCGAGCTCGACGCTGAACTGGAGGCCCTTGGATTCGGCGACGTGGCCGAAGGTGCGCTCGACGTAGCCGTGCAGGTCGGCCAGGCGGAGCTCGCTCACGTCCACGGCGACGGTGCCGGACTCGATCTTCGAGAGATCGAGGATGTCGTTGATGAGCATGAGGAGGTCGGTGCCGGAGGAGTGGATGGTCTTCGCGAACTCGGTCTGCTTGGCCGTCAGGTTCCCGTCCGGGTTCTTGGAGAGCTGGTCCGAGAGGATGAGAAGGCTGTTCAGCGGCGTCCGGAGCTCGTGTGACATGTTGGCCAGGAACTCGGACTTGTACTTCGACGTGAGGGCGAGCTGCTCGGCCTTCTCCTCCAGCGCCTTGCGGGCCTGTTCGACCTCCTGGTTCTTGCGCTCGACCTCGACGTTCTGGTGGGCGAGGAGACGGGCCTTGTCCTGGAGCTCCTGGTTGGTGTTCTGGAGCTCTTCCTGCCGGCTCTGGAGCTCTCGGGCGAGCGATTGGGACTGCGTGAGCAGGCCTTCCGTCCGCATGTTGGCTTCGATGGTATTGATGACGATGCCGATGCTCTCCATCAGCTGGTCGAGGAAGGCGTGGTGGGTCGGATTGAAATGGTCGAAGGAGGCCAGCTCCAGCACGGCCTTGACCTGCCCCTCGAAGACGATCGGGAGCACCAGGATGTTGACGGGCGCCGAGTGGCCCAGCCCGGACGAGATGCGGATATAGGCCGGGGGCACGTTGGTGAGCATGATCTTCTGCCGCTCGACCGCGCATTGCCCCACGAGGCCCTCACCGAGGTAGAACTCGTCGGCGACGCTTCCGGGCCGCTCGTGCGCATAGCTCGCGAGGAGGGCCAGCTTGGCCGGGTCCTCGGCGGCCTTGAGGATGTAGAAGACGCCGTGCTGCGCGTTCACGACCGGGGCGAGCTCGGAGAGGATGAGCCGGGCGACGGTGAGCAGATCCTTCTGTCCCTGCAGCATCCGGCTGAACTTGGCGAGGTTGGTCTTCAGCCAGTCCTGCTCGCTGTTCTTGAGCGTCGTGTCCTTGAGGTTGCCGATCATCTCGTTGATATTGTCTTTGAGGGCCGCCACCTCTCCCTGTGCCTCGACCTTGATCGACTGCGTGAGGTCGCCCTTGGTGACCGCGGTGGCCACCTCGGCGATCGCGCGCACCTGAGTCGTGAGGTTCGCCGCGAGCTGGTTCACGTTGTCGGTGAGGTCCTTCCACGTCCCGGCGGCGCCCGGCACCCGCGCCTGGCCGCCGAGCTTGCCGTCGACGCCGACCTCGCGGGCCACCGTCGTGACCTGGTCCGCGAAGGTGGCGAGCGTGTCGATCATGCTGTTGATCGTATTCGCGAGCTCCGCGATCTCGCCCTTGGCGTCCACGGTGAGCTTGCGCCGGAGATCGCCGTTGGCGACCGCGGTCACGACCTTTGCGATGCCGCGCACCTGGCTCGTGAGGTTGGCGGCCATGAAGTTGACGTTCTCGGTGAGGTCGCGCCAGGTGCCGGAGACGCCCTCGACCTGCGCCTGGCCGCCGAGCTTGCCCTCGGTGCC
>JBKPCB010000076.1:0-9653 GCA_046727155.1 Candidatus Methylomirabilota bacterium
ATGCTCTCGATGGGCGTCTACGGATTGATGATGGCGGGCTGGGCCTCGGCCAGCAACTTCGCGCTCCTCGGGGGCCAGCGCGCGGCCGCGCTCATGATCTCGGCCGAAGTCGCCATCGGCGCCTCCGTCATGGGTGTCGTCATGGTGTATGGCTCGCTGAACATGCAGGACATCGCCCGCGCCCAGGGCCATCCGCTGCTGCCGCAGCTCTTCGGGAGCTGGATTCCGGCCTGGGGCATCCTGACCCAGCCGCTGGCCTTCGTGATCTTCCTCACGGCGGGCATCGCCGCCACCAAGCGGATCCCGTTCGACACGCCGGAGGGCGAGTCGGAGATCATCGGCTATTTCATCGAGTACAGCGGGATGAAGTTCGGCATGTTCGCGATGGCGGACTTCCTCGAGACAGTCGTCATCGCGGGCATGACCACGGCGCTCTTCCTCGGGGGCTGGCAGGTGCCGTATCTCCAGGCTTCGGGCTTCGTCTTCCCTTGGGGGGCCGAGGTAGCGCTTCCCCACCTGGCGGTGGTCGGCCTGCAGGTGGGGGCATTCCTCGTCAAGGTCAGCGCGATGATCTGGTTCCTGATGCTGGTCCGCTGGACGCTGCCCCGCTTCCGCTATGACCAGGCCATGCGGCTCGGCTGGCTGGGGCTCTTCCCGCTTTCCGTGCTCAATATCGTGCTGACAGGCCTCGTGCTGCTGGCCCTGGGGAAGGCCTGAGTCGTGGCCTCGCCCTACCAGTCGGGCAATGCGCCCATGGACCCACGGCACTCGAGCCGGCTCACGCTCCGCCAGCGGTTCTTCCTCGTCGAGGTGCTGGTGGCGCTCGCGCTCACGGCTCGCCACTTCATCGTCAACATGGGCAAGCACACGCTTCGGGCGCTGGGCATGAAGAGCGCCCACGGCGCCGTCACCATCCAGTACCCGGAGGAGCGCCGCCCCTACTCCCCGCGGCTGCGCAGCCTGCACCGGCTGGTGCGCCGCGAGGACGGCTCGCCGCGCTGCGTGGCGTGCATGATGTGCGAGACGGTGTGCCCGGCCCACTGCATCTACATCGTGGCCGCCGAGCACCCCAACCCCGAGATAGAGAAAGTGCCCGCGCGCTTCGACATTGACCTCGGCAAATGCGTTTTCTGCGGCTACTGCGTGGAGGCCTGTCCCGAGGACGCGATCCGGATGGACACGGGCATTCTCGAGTTCTCCGCCTACGACCGGAAGAGCATGATCTACACCAAGGAGATCCTGCTGGCGCTGGAGCCGGCGGGGGCCGATGGCGCGCCCGCGGCCCCCCTGCCCCGTCCGCCCCACCGCGGCCCGGCATGTGTGTCGGGGTCTGCGTGATACTTGCGCTCCTCGTGATCGGCTCGGCGGCCGGGCTCATCCTGAAGCGTAATCCCATCCACGGCGCCCTGTTCCTGGTGATCAACCTGGCGAGCGTCGCGGCGCTGTTCCTCACGCTGCGCGCGGAGTTTCTCGCCGCGGTGCAGGTCATCGTCTACGCCGGCGCCATCGCGGTGCTCTTCATCTTCGCAATCATGGTCCTGATTCCCGGCCGGGAAGAGACCGGGCCCGACGCGCTCCGGAGCCAGCGATGGGCCGCCGTGCCGCTGGTGGGAGTATTCCTGATCCTCGTGGCCCTGGCGCTGCGCTCCATCACTCTGAGCGGGCCGGCGCACGAACCCGCGGTGGCGGGCGGCGTGGAGGCCATCGGCCGAGTGCTCTTCACCGACTACCTTTTCCCCTTCGAGGTGACCTCCGTGCTGCTGCTGGCGGCGATTGTGGGCGTGATAGCCCTGACGAAGCGAAAAGCATAATGCCGGGCCAATTGCCGTCGCCAGGTCTACTCAGCGCTCGCCTCGCGGCAGGGCCGCTCAGCTCGAACTGCCACGTTCTCAGTCGTCGCCGACCCTCAACGTACAAACGCGTACGCCTCGGGCCGGCTCCTCCCTCCGGGCCTCGTCTGGCTCGACACTTGTCCCGGCACGGGAACTGAAAAGGCATAAAATGGTTCCTGAGTCCTATTACGTCGCTCTATCAGCCGTGCTGTTCAGCATGGGCGTGCTGGGGGTGCTGGTCCGCCGCAACCCCCTTGTGATCTTCATGTCCATCGAGTTGATGCTGAACGCATCCAACCTGGCTCTGGTGGCCCTGGGCCAGCGCCACGGCACGACCGAGGGACAGGCGCTGGTGTTCTTCGTGATGTGCGTGGCGGCCGCCGAAGTGGCGGTGGGGCTGGCCATCATCGTGGCGATCTTCCGGCTCCGCCGCCGCCTCTCGGTGGATGAGCTGACCTTGATGCGCTGGTAGGCAGGGGAGGTTCATTGATGGCGCAGACCAGGACCGCGGTGCCGGCGAGCCGGCTCGACGCCGAGCTCGCCCGGCGGCTGATGGGCCAAATGCTGCTCGTGCGCCGCTTCGAAGAGAAGGCGGCCGAGATGTACGCGCTCGGCAAGATCGGCGGCTTCCTCCACCTTTATATCGGTCAGGAAGCGGTTGCCGTCGGGGCGACCTCCACGATCCGCCCCGACGACTATGCGATCGCCTCCTACCGGGAGCATGGGCAATGCCTGGCCAAGGGATCCGACCCGCGGCGGGTCATGGCCGAGCTCTTCGGCCGCCGCGACGGACTCAGCAAGGGCAAGGGCGGCTCCATGCACCTCTTCGACAAGAGCGTCAACTTCCTCGGCGGCCACGCCATCGTGGGCGCTCACCTGCCGCTGGCGGCCGGCGCGGCCTTTGCCATCAAGTACCAGGGCGGTGACCAGGTGGTCCTGTGCTATTTCGGCGACGGCGCCGTGCCCGAGGGCGAGTTCCACGAGTCCATGAACCTGGCCGCGCTGTGGAAGCTGCCCGTCATCTATCTCTGCGAGAACAACCGTTACGCGATGGGCACCGCCATTCATCGCGCGCTCGCCCAGACCGAGATCTGGCGCTTCGCGGAGACCTACGGCATCCACGGCGAGGCCGTAGACGGCATGGACGTGCTGGCGGTTCGCGAATGCGTGGGGCGGGCCGTGGAGCGCGCGCGCCGGGACAAGACGCCGACCCTGATCGAGGTGCGCACCTACCGCTTCCGCGGCCACTCGATGCGCGACCCGGCCGGGGCCGTGTATCGCACGAAGGAGGAGGTGGAGCGGGAGAAGCTGCGCGACCCCATCCAGATCTTCACGGACAAATGCCTCAAGGAGGGCGCGCTCACCGAGGCCGAGATCAAGGCCATGGAGAAATCGGCGTACGACCTGGTCGACGAGGCGGTGGCCTTCGCCGAGTCCTCGCCCGAGCCGCCGCCCGAGTGGCTGTTCACCGACGTCTACAAGGACTGAGACCGACGCCATGGCGGTGATGACCTATCGGGAAGCCTTGAACCTGGCGCTGAGGGAGGAGATGCACCGTGACCCGCGCGTTTTCGTCATGGGCGAAGAGGTGGGGCTCTACGACGGCGCCTACAAGGTCACCCAGGGGCTGCTGAAGGAATTCGGCGACAAGCGCATCGTCGACACGCCGATCTGCGAGTCCGGCTTCACGGGCGTCGGCATCGGCGCGGCCATGCTGGGGCTCCGCCCCGTGATCGAGATGATGACCTTCAACTTCTCCATCCTGGCGCTGGACCAGATCATCAACAGCGCGGCCAAGATGCTGTACATGTCGGGCGGGCAGTACAATATCCCCATCGTGATCCGCGGGCCCGGCGGGCCGGCCGCCCAGCTGGCGGCCCAGCACTCGCAGAGCATGGAGGTGTACTTCTACCACGTGCCCGGCCTCAAGGTGGTGCGCCCCTCGACGCCGGCCGACGCCAAGGGACTGCTCAAGTCGGCGATCCGCGACGAGAACCCCGTCATCTTCATCGAGGCCGAAACACTCTACGCGGTGAAGGGTGAGGTGCCCGAGGACCCGGAGTACACGATTCCGCTCGGCCAGGCCGTGATCCGGCGCGAGGGGACCGACGTCACGGTCGTGGCCTATATGGGGATGATGTACCGGGCGCTCGAGGTGGCCGAAGATCTGGCGAAGGACGGCATCTCGATGGAGATCGTGGATCCCCGGACGCTCCGCCCCATGGACACGGAGACCATCATCGGCTCGGTCCGGAAGACCCACCGCGCGGTGGTGCTCGAGGCCGGCGCCGGATTCGCGGGCATGGGCTCGGAGATCTCCGCCTTCATCACCGAGAACGCCTTCGACGACCTGGACGCCCCCGTCGTGCGCGTCACGGGCGAGAACGCCCCCATGCCCTACGCGCGCAATCTCGAGCTGCTCAAGACGCCCTCCAAAGCCAAGATCGCCGGCGCCATCCGCGAGGTTTGCAACGCATGATCACCAAGGTCCTCATGCCCAAGCTCAGCGAAGCCATGGAGACCGGCAAGGTCATCAAGTGGCTCAAGAAGGAAGGGGACGCGATCAAAGGCGGTGACGTCATCGCCGAGGTCGAGACGGACAAGGCCAATGTCGAGATCGAGGCCTTCGGCTCGGGCGTGCTGCGCAAGATCACCGTGGACGCCGGCGGGCAGGTCCCGGTGGGCGAGCTGATCGGGATTATCGCGGACCCGTCCGACGACATCTCGAGCGTGGCCGCGGCTGCCAAACCCGCCGCGCCGTCGAACATCGGCGGCTCGACCACTGCTCCGCTCGCCTCGCCTCCGGCTGCGGCTCGCCAGGCCACGGCTGCGCCGCCTAAACCCGCTCCCGCCGCGCCTGCCCCGTCTCCGCTGCCGGCCATGGAGACCTACAAGTCGGAGCCCGCGACGACACAGGTGATGCCGATGGCGCCCGCCGCCCCGGCGGCTGCGGCGCCCTCGGCACCCGCCAGGCCCGCGGCGGCGTCCGGTGAGAGGCTCAAAGTCTCGCCCCTCGCCCGGAAGATCGCCGCCCAGTCCGGCGTGGACCTGCGGCTGCTGCAGGGCAGCGGACCCGGCGGCCGCATCATCCGCCGCGACGTGGAATCGGCGGCAACCGCGCCGCGGCCCGTCGCCGCCGCTCAGCCGGCGCCGGCTCCCGCGTGGCCCAGCGCGGTGCCGTCGCGCCCAGTCTTCGTCATTCCTCCGCGCCCGGCCGCCGAGTTCGAGGACGTGCCGCTCACGCCCATGCGCGCCACCATCGCCAAGCGCCTGCCGCTGTCCAAGGGGCCAGTGCCCCATTTCTACGTCACCTCCGAGGTGGCCATGGACCGCGCCTCGGAGCTGCGCGAGGAGCTCAATTCCCTCGAGGGCCAGCCCAAGATCTCGGTCAACGACCTGGTCATCAAGGCCTGTGCGCTGGCGCTGAGGAAAAACCCCGGCGTGAACGCCCAGCTCAACGGCCAGGCGATCCGCGTGCATCACCGGGCCCATATCGGCGTCGCCGTCTCCCTCGACGCGGGGCTGATCACCCCGGTTCTCCGCGATTGCGACATCAAGCCTCTCGGCCAGATCGCCGTCGAGTCGCGCGATCTCGCCGAGCGCGCGCGGGCGGGCAAGCTGCGCGCCCAGGAGCTCAGCGGCGCCACGTTCTCCATCTCCAATCTCGGCATGTTCGACGTCGAGGAGTTCTCGGCGATCATCAATCCGCCCGAGGGCGCCATCCTGGCGGTGGGCTCGGTGCTCGAGAAGCCCGTGGTGGTTGATGGAGCGGTCGCCGTCGGCCGCAGGATGAAGGTGACGATCTCCTGCGATCATCGGGTGATGGACGGCGCCATGGGGGCGCGCTTCCTCCAGGACGTGAAGCGGCTGCTCGAAGAGCCCCTCCGCCTGATGGTCTGAGGATGGCCGCCCAGCAGTTCGACGTCGTCGTCGTCGGCACCGGTCCCGGGGGCTATGTCTCCGCCATCCGCTGCGCCCAGCTCGGCCTCACCGTGGCCACCGTCGAGGACGATCGGCCGGGCGGCGTCTGCCTCAACTGGGGGTGCATTCCCACCAAGGCGCTGCTCAGGAACGCCGAAGTCGTCGGGCTGTTCAATCGGGCGGAAGAGTTCGGCATCAGGCTCAAGGGCTTCGAGGCCGACTACGCCCAGGCCATCCAGCGGTCGCGCAAGGTCGCCGACCGGATGGCCAAGGGCGTGGAGTTCCTGTTCCGGAAGAACAAGATCGCGCTCTTCCCCGGCGCGGGCTCCCTCAAGAGCCGGACCACCGTCGAGGTGAAGGGAAAGGACGGTGTCCAGACCCTCGAGGGCAAGGCCGTCATCCTCGCCACGGGATCGGAGCCCAAGTCGCTCCCCGGCGTGACCATCGACGAGAAGACCATCATCTCCTCGAATGGAGCCGTGAGGAGCGAGGCCAAACCCCGCTCGCTGATCGTGATCGGTGCGGGCGCCGTGGGGATGGAGTTCGCCGACGTGTACGCCGCCTACGGCGTCGAGGTCACCGTGCTCGAGGCCCTGCCGGGCGTGCTGCCGATCGAGGACGAGGAAGTCTCGGCGCAAATCGGGCGGCTCTTCACCCGGCGCGGGGTGACCGTTCGAACCGGTGTCAAGGTGAAGTCGGTGGTGCCGGGCAAGGGCGGCGTGGCCGTCGAAGTCGAAGCTGAGGGGAAGACGGAGTCGCTTCGCGCCGACCTGGTGCTCATGGCGGTGGGCCGCGGCGCGCGCACCAAGGGGCTTGGTCTCGAGGCGCTCGGCGTCGCGCTGGAGCGCGGCTTCGTCAAGGTCTCGCCCACGATGGAAACCTCGGTAAAAGGCCTCTACGCCATCGGGGACATGGCCGGCCACCAGATGCTCGCCCACAAGGCCATGGCCGAGGGTGTCGTGGCCGCCGAGGCCATCGCGGGCCGTGGGCCGAGGCCAGTGGATTATGGCAATGTCCCGTCGTGCACCTACTGCCGTCCCCAGGTCGCGTCCATCGGTCAAACCGAGGCGCAGGCGCGGGCCAATGGCCGCGAGGTCACCGTCGGCCGCTTCCCGTTCACGGCTAATGGCAAGGCCGTCGCCCTCGGTGAGACGGAGGGCTTCCTCAAGGTCGTGGCCGACAAGACCACGGGCGAGCTGCTGGGCGTGCATATCGTCGGGGCCGAGGCCACCGAGCTGATCCACGAGTTCGCCGTGGGGCGCACGCTCGAGGCAACGCTCGAGGAGATCATTCACACCATCCACGCCCATCCCACGCTGTCCGAAGCCGCGCTCGAGGCCACGCTGGCCGCCTTGGGCCAGGCCATCCACATCTAGTGGGCCCACCGGTGCCGCGATGGTTGCTCATCGGTGCGCTGGCGTTGACCGTCGGCGCATGCGCCTCGCAGATGTCGCCGCTCCAGCAGCGGGCCTATGATGCCTTCAGGGATTGCCAGCGGGACAATCCGACCGCCCGGCTCATCCAGCTCACACCCGAAGGCAAGCTCGGCTATACGGCGGCGCCGGTGGAATACCAGCGGATGCGCCAGTGCCTGGGGGAGCGGTACGGGTACCGCTTTGCCAGCTGACCGGCCGTGAGAGGTCATCGGGGGGGCCGGCGGCTGCTGCTCTCCGCCGCGGTGGTGCTGCTCGTCGGCTGCGCCGATCTCGCTCCCAGCCCGCGGGGAACCGAAGACGGCCACACCCGAGTGGTGCTCGAGGCGGCGACCACGACCCCCATCCAAACCATCAACAACCTCACCCTCGTCTACACGACCATCAACGAACGCCAGGGAGCCCTCATGGTGGTGGACACCGGCGCCCAGCGCACCCTGCTCACGCCGGCGCTGCTCCGCCGCATGAACGTCCCGGTCCCCGCCGATGCGCCGCGACGGAGGCTGTACGTCGTGGGAGGGCAGATGATCGAGATCCCGATCATCCGGATCCCGAGCGTGCGAGCCGGGGCCGCGGTCGTGGAGAACCTGGAGGTGGGCGTGCTCGACTTCCTGCCCCGTTCGCCGATCATCGACGGCCTGCTGGGGGGCGATTTCCTCAGCCGCTTCAAGGCGACGCTCGACGGACAGGCGCGCCTGCTGCGTCTCGAGCCGCTGGTGCGATAGCGGACGAACGGCCCGCGGGCCGAAGGCCGACTTGCGGCGCTAGCGGCGCCGCTCCTCGGCCAGCGCCTGCCGCAGGTTACCGCGCGCCTGGTCGAAATCAGGCTTGATCCGCAGCGCTTCACGGAACTGCTCCACCGCCTCCCGCATGCGGCCCTGCCGGGCCAGGGCAATACCGAGCAGATTGTGCGCCTCGGCGCTCCCTGGATTGATCTCGAGCGCCCTCCTGAAGTGATCGGCCGCATCCGCCGGCCGATTGGCCCGCATGAGGGCGACGGCCAGATTGCTGTGCGCCTCGGCATACGCGGGCGACAGCCGCAGGGCCGCCTCGAACTGGTCGATGGCCTCGGCGAGCTTGCCCTCCCGCGCGAGCGCCGACCCCAGGTTATTGCGGTTGTCGGCATTCCTCGGGTCGATCTCGACGGCACGCTGGAAGTGCTGCGTGGCCTCGCCGGGCCGGTCGAGCCGCAGGAGGGCGCGTCCGAGATTGTTCTCGGCGACGGCGATGCGAGGATTGGCCCGCAGCGCCTCCCGGTAATGCTCCACGGCTTCGGTCAATCGGCCCTGGGCGGCGAGGGCGGCGCCGAGATTTACGTGAGCGGGCCAGAAGTTCGGTTCCAGGCGCAGGGCGGCCTCGTACTGCTCGATGGCCTCCGCGGGCCGACCCAGGCGGTGCAGTGCCGATCCGAGGCTGTAGTGAACATTGGCGACGTCCGGTCTGTCGCGCAGGACAGTACGATACGCATCGACGGCGGCCGGGAGATCGCCCTGGGCCTCCAGGGCGACGCCGAGATCGAACCGGGCGAATACGTAGCCGGGTCGCAGCCTCAGGGCCTCGCGGAGGTGCGGGATCGCCTCATCCGGCTTTCCCTCGCGGATAAGAGTTCGTCCCCAATGCAGATGGGCGCGCGCCGACGGCGTGACCGCCACGGTATGCGCCCATAGCGTCTCGGAGTCCCGCCAGACGCGCGTCTGCATCCACGTCAGGCCGCCAAGGCCGACCGGGAGCACCAGCGCGACCGACGCGATCAGGGCCATGGCTCGTGTGCCGAGGCGTCCTGCCGCACGAGCTTCGATCGCGGAGGTGAGAATGCCGCCCGCGAGCAGCGCCCAGCCGAGGCACGCCAGGTAGGTGTAGCGGTCGGCGGCCATCATGCTCTGGATCTGGATGATGCCGAGCACCGGCAGGAGCACCACCCCGAAGGCCAGCCACACCGCGAGTAGCGCCGGCCAGCGGCGTCGGAGGCTCACGGCGGTCACGGTGACGGCTGCCACCGCCAGCGCGCTCAAGACAAACGGCCACGCGGTGGGAGCGAGCGGGACGGGCGCTTCGTAGAGAGCGGAAAGCTTCCACGGCACGAGGGTCTTCCAGAGATAAAAAGCCAGGGCATACACCGAGACGGCCAGCCGGCCCAGCCAGTTCGCCGGCGGCAAGGCTGTCGGGTCGATGAGCTCGCCCAGTCGGAGCAATGCCACAACGCTGGTCGCAGCGCTGACCAGCACAAAGGGCACCTTCTCGAGCCATACCCGCCGCGCCGCCGGCGCGAGCCAGGAGAGGGGACCGAAGCCGAGCCGGCGCAGCGGGTAGATATCGATGAGGACCAGAATCGCCGGCAGGCTCACGGCCATCGGCTTCGACAGGAGAGCGCAGAGTCCGGCCGCGACGGCGCTCCAGTACCACGCCAGGCCGCGCGGAGTCGCCGCGGCACCTGGTTCGAGCGAGCGGAGATAGGCCAGGATCGCCA
>JBKPCB010000077.1:0-26513 GCA_046727155.1 Candidatus Methylomirabilota bacterium
TCTTCGAGGATGTCTTGGGGTGCAGCATGATGCGGACGGCGGCGGCGTCCGCGCGTCCGGCCCAGCGGAAGGCGGTAAGCCCCAGCGCGCCGTGGAAGACCGAGTTCCAATCCTCCACCGCGCGCTTCACCGCGGCCTCCAGCTTCGGATCGGCCAGGGGGACGACATGCACCGCCAGCGGAAAGCGCGCCCGCGGATGCCCCTCGGGCCGCGGCATCTCCACCTCGGAGGCCCCGGCCGCGGTGGCGACGATCAGGCCGGCGAAGACGATCCAGGATCCGAGAGTCAAGTAGTGTACCCGAGCCTGCGGTCGCGCTCGCGTAGCGCGCGGGAGCGCTTGCCGGCGGGGCCGTAGCCGCCGCCGCCGGGCGTGCTCACCAGCACCTTGTCTCCCTGATCGAGCACGTGCTGGCGGCGGTGGTCGATCCGCTTCCCGTTGATGCGCACGTCGCCCAATCCGCCGGAGGTGCCACCGGCCAGCCCCGGCGCCGGGAAGCGCGTGCGCTCGGCCATGAAGCTCAGCACAATGGGCCGGCGCGAGCGGCTTTCGATCAGGATGTCCTGGCCGAGCCCGCCTCTCGAGCGCCCGGCGCCGCCTGATCCAGGCCGCATGCGCTTGTAATGGAAGAAGAGCGGGCTATTGCGCTCGGCTACCTCCACGGGCGTGCTCGAGATATTGCTGGGCCAGGAGAGCACGTGCTCGCCGTCCTTCGCCGCCGTCGCGCCCATGCCGCCATTGAAGAAGAGCACGGTGGTGTAGGGCCGGCCGTCTTCACGCACGCCCGACTGGGCCACGGCCCAGAGCGGCGAGCCCGCCGCGGCCATCACCCGCTCCGCGATGACTTGGTGGAGCGCGCCCAGCACGAGCACCGGCACGTAGTGGCCGGTTTGAGCGCGGCTCACCACGGCCGACGGGAAGCGCGGGTTGAGCAGGCAGCCCTCAGGCGCCTCGACCTTCACCGGGCGGTACATGCCCTCGTTGTTCGGCAGGCCGGGCAAGAGCGCGCAGCGCACCGCATAGGCCGTCATGGCATAGGTATAGGCCAGCACGCAGTTGATCGCGCGCGGCTGGGCGGGCGAGGTGCCGGTATAGTCAGCCACGATCCCATCGCCCTTTACCGTGAGCGCGATCCTGAACTCGTAGGGCTTCTCGAAGCCGTCGGTCCTGAGCGCGTAGCGGTAGGTGCCGTCGGGCACCGCGCCGATCGCGCTCCGCATCGCCCGCTCCGAGCGCGCGAAGAGCTCGTCGCCGAGACCGGCGAGCGAGTCGAGGCCGTAGTCCTCCATCAGCCCGCACACGCGCTTCTCCATCAGCTCGTTGGCGCTCACCTGGGCCCAGATGTCCCCCACGGTTTGATCGGGCGTGCGCACATTGGCGCGCAGCAGCCGAATAAGCGTCTCATCGGTCCGCCCGCCGCGGATCAGCCGGCTCAGCGGGATGTGGAAGCCTTCCTCGAAGAGCTCGCGTGCCTCGATGGCGCGGACGCGGCCGCCGATATCCGGCATGTGCGAGGTGGTGGCCGAGAAGGCCGCCAGCCGGCCGCGGTGGAAGATCGGCTTCACGAGCGACACGTCGCTCATGTGGCCGGTGCCCTGCCAGGGATCATTGGTGATGAGCACGTCGCCGGGCTGGAAGCCGTCGGGCCCGAAGGCGCTGAGGAAATGGCGCACCGTCGCGGGCAAGGTTCCGATGAAGGAGGGAATGCTGCCGGAGTTCTGGGCGAGGGCATAGCCGCGCGCATCGGTGAGCACGCAGGCGAAATCATTCGCCTCGTTGGAGAGCGTGGAAAAGGACGTCCTCACGATGGCCTTCGCGGCCTCGTCCACGACGGAGATGATGCGGGTCCAGAGGACCTCCAGCGTGATGGCGTCGAAGTCGGTCGTCATGATGACTTGCTCACCCTGGTCCTCTCCCCTCACCCTGGCCCTCTCCCCCAGAGGGGGAGAGGGAACGAAGAGTGAGGATCACGTTGCCGCTCGGGGCGACGCGCGCGGTGGCGCCGGGGCCGATGACGAGCGTCGAGCCTTCCTCCTCCACGACGGCCGGCCCGGCGATCTCATCGCCCGAGGCAAGCCCGTAGCGGTCGTAGACCGCCGTCTCGACCAGGCCGCCGGCGGCGGCGAAGTAGGCCGGCCGCCTGCCCTTGAGCGCCGAGGCCGCGCCGCCGCCGCTTCGGCCCTGCGCCATCACGTCGCCGCCAGCCACGGGTGCGCGCACGGCGACGCGGATATTGATGAACTCGACGGGCACCTCGGGAGGGGTGAGGGTGAACTTTTCCCGATACGCAGTCTCGAACGCGGCCTCGAGGCGCTGGCGGCCGGCAGGCGAATCCTCGTACGGCCCGTCGGGAAGCGCGACGACCAGATCGAAGCCCTGGCCGAGGAAGCGGCCGTCGGCCAGCCGCTGCACCGTCGCCGTCTCGAGCTTGAGGCCGGTGTCGGCCATCACCGCGCGCGCGTCGTCCTCGAGCCGCCTGAACGCGTGTTCGAGGGCGGCGATGCTTCCCTGGTCGAGACGGATCCCCACCGTGGCGACCCGGTCCACGCGCGCCGGCGCCACGAGAAGCCCGAGCGCGGAGGCGACGCCCGCGGCGGGCGGGCAGATCACCTGGGAGAGACCGAGCTTGAGCGCCACCGAATAGGCGTGGACCGGGCCCGCGCCTCCGGTGCAGAGCAAGGCGTAGTCGCGCGGGTCGCGCCCGCGCTCGGCGATGTGCACGCGCGCGGCGCTGGCCATGTTCTCGTTGACGATGTCGTGGATGCCCCACGCGACCTGGAGCGGCTCGAGCTTGAGCTGGCGCGCGAGCCGGCCGATGGCCGCGCGCGCGGCCGCCATGTCCACCTTCACCGCGCCGCCCGCGAAATAGCCGGGGTTGAGATAGCCGAGCAGGAAATCGGCGTCGGTGACCGTGGGCGCCTTCCCGCCCTGGCCGTAGGAGGCGGGACCGGGATGAGAGCCCGCGCTGAGCGGCCCGACCTTGAGCAGGCCGATCTCGTCCATTTGGGCGATGCTGCCGCCGCCCGCGCCGATCTCGATCAGCTCGATGGTCGAGATGCGAATGGGCAACCCGCTGCCTTCCATGAAGCGCTTCTGGCGCGCCGCTTCGAAGCTATAGGCCGTGAGCGGCTGGCCGCCGTCGATGAGCGAAAGCTTGGCCGTGGTGCCGCCCATGTCGAAGGCGAGCAACTTCCCGCCGCTCTCGGCGCCGCCGAAGAACGCGGCGGCCAGCGATCCGGCGGCGGGCCCCGACTCGAGCATCTGCACGGGAGTGCGCTGGGCCTCGGCCACATGCGTGAGTCCGCCGCTCGAGAGCATGAGGAGCAGCGGCGCCGGGATGCCGAGCCCGCCGATCCGGCGCGCCATCAGCTCGAGATAGCGATGGGCCAGTGGCTTGATATAGGCATTGGCCACCGTGGTGGAGGCGCGCTCGAACTCGCGGATCGCGGGCGCGACCTCGTGCGAGGTGGTGACCGCGATGGTGGGGTGGCGCTTCGAGATCAGCCGCGCCGCCTCGGTCTCATGGCGCGGATTGGCGTAGGAATGCAGGAAGACGATGGCGATGGAGGTGGCGCCGGCCTCCGCGAGCCGCTTCGCGCGCGAGCGCAGCTGACGCAGGTCGAGGCGGCGCGCCACGCTGCCGTCGGCCAGGATCCGCTCGGCCACCTCGAGACGCAGGTCGCGCGGGACCAGCGGCTCGGGCTTGGCGATCTGGAGGTCGTAGAGCTCGTACTTCCGCTCGCGCCCGATCTCGAGCGTGTCGGCGAAGCCGGCGGTGGTGATGAGCCCGGTGACGGCGCCCTTGCGCTCGATCAGCGCATTGGTGAAGAGCGTGGTGGCGTGGACGACGCGCGTGACGTGCCGCGGCTCGAGCCGACCGTCGCTCAGCAGCGTGGCGACGCCGGCGGCGACGGCGCGCGCCGGATCGTCATGGGTGGTGAGGACCTTGCGATTGACCTGGCGGCCCGTGTCGTGGTCATAGACCACGAGATCGGTGAAGGTGCCGCCGATGTCGATCCCGAGAGAATAGTGAGGCACCGGAGGCGGCCGCTATTTCTTGAGCTTCAGATCCTCGAAGGGCGCCGAGTAGGCAAATCCGGGGATGAGGCCTGCCCCGACTTCCTCGACGCGTGGGCCCACGCCCCAGATGAAGGCCAGCTCGTAGATCGGGATATTGACGACCTGGTCGTGGAGGATCTTCTGGATCTGGTGGAGCTGGGCCTCACGCTTCTTCGGATCGAGCTCCTTGCCCTGGCGATCGTAGAGGTCGTCCACCTCCGGCAGGCTGCCGTAGGCATAGATCCCGTTCTTGGTCGCGTAGGGCTCGAGCCGCGTCGCCGCATTGCCGAAGGCGGCGGTGATCACGAGGATGACGCCGTGAAGCTTCTTCTCCCGCCACGTCGAGAAGTAGGCGGCGCGCTCCATGGTGCGCGTCCGGGTGCGGATGCCGACGGCCTGGAGATAGCCCTGGATCGCCTCGCCCATAGAGTTGTAGGGCGGGAAGGGATAAAAGTCGCCCCCCTCGAAGCCGTTCGGGTAGCCGGCCTCGGCCAGGAGCTTCTTCGCCCGCGCGGGATCGTAGGCGGGCGGCTCGTACGCCGCCGCGTACTGAAAGATGCGCGGGACGATGCTGCCGGTCAGCCGTGAGAAGCCGAGCGTCTCGGCCTGGTTCACGGCCTGGCGGTCGATGGCGTGGCTCGCAGCCAGTCGCACCCGGCGGTCGTGCCACGGCGACTTCGGATCCCACTGCTCGGGCAGCTCGAGCCAGAAGGCGCCGGAGAGCAGCGGCGCGACCACCTTCAAGCCTTGCGTCTTCTTGATCGCCTCGGCCGTCGGCCCCGTCAGCAGGTACACGATGTCCACCTCGCCGGCCTTCAGCGCGGCCGCGCGCGTCGTCTCCTCGGGCATCGAGCGCATCACGAGCCGCTTCACCGCCGGCTTCTTCCGCCAGTAACCGTCGAAGGCCTCCAGCACCAGCTCGACGCCGGGCTTGAAGGAAACGACCTTGTAGGGTCCGGCGCCGATCGGCGCGGTCTTGAAGCCGTCGTCACCGACTTTCTCGACATACTTCTTCGGAACGATCCACCCCACGCCCGAGGCCGTCGTCCCGTAGAAGGTCATGAAGTCCGGCCACGGCTCCTTGAGCACGAAGCGCACGTGCGACGGGTCGAGCGCCTGCACCTCCTTGACCTTGCTCTTGAGCAGAGCGGCGCTCGCGCCCTTGTAGCGCTCGAAGGAGAACTTCACGTCTTCGGCCGTGACCGGCTCGCCATTGTGGAAGCGGGCGTTCTTCCGCAGCGTGAACGTATACGATGCGTGGTCCTTGGACTCCTGCCACGACTCGGCGAGGCTCGGCGTCGTGAGCCCCGCGGGCATGGGCTTGACGAGGGCGTCGTGGACGGCGTAGAGGACCATGAAGGGCGTGTTGAAGGCCTCGGTCTCGGCGGGGTCGAGCCACTTGGCGGCCAGCGTGACGTGGAGTCCCCAGCGCAACTCGCCCTCGGCGGCGAGCGTCGTGGCGGGAAGCATCGGCAGAGCGAGAAGCAGGGACACCACGAGGGCAAGGCGGCGCGCGCTGAGGTAGCTCATGGCGAGACACCCTACGGGGTCAGGTCTTGAAATGCAACATTTAGTGACGGCAATTGCCGTCACCGTTTGTCGTATTTCAAGACCTGACCCCACTGTGGTAAGGTCGGGCGCATGAAGATCGAAAGACTCGGCGCGCCGCTGGGCGAGGTGCTCTTCAGCCAGCGCTCGGTGAGAAAATTCAGGCCCGATCCGATCCCGATCGAAGACCTCCGGCTCATCATCGAGGCGGCGGTCCGCGCGCCCAATGGCGGCAACCGCCAGATCGGACGCTTCCTGCTCGTCACCGACCGGAAGAAGATCGCGGAGTTCGGCCGGCTCTACCACGAAGCCTGGTGGGCGAAGCGGAAGGACGAGAAGGGATGGACGGGGCCCAAGGACATCCCGCCCGAGGAGAAAACCTACCGCGCCGCCTCGGAGCTCGCCGACTCGATCACGGACGTGCCGGCAATCGTCTTCGCGATGGCCGTCGCGCCCGGAACGGCCAATTCGGTGATCCCGGCGTGCCAGAACCTGATGCTGGCGGCGCATGCGCTCGGCATCGGCTCGATCCCGACGACGCTGCACCCCTCCGTGATGGAGCGCTTCCACACGCTATTCGCCATCCCGAAGGACGTCGCCTTCCACTTCTGCATCCCGCTCGGCTACCCGGCCATGAAGTACGGGCCGAGCCGGCGGCGGCCGACGGCCGAGACGACCTATCTCGACCGTTGGGACGGGAAAGTGCCGTGGACCTAGGACCGGGACGGGTGGTGTCGATCCATATCGCGCCGGCGGCGTCGGTGCCCATGGTCTCGGTGCCGGAGGCGCGGGCGGTGGCGGGGCGCGGGCTCGAGGGTGACCGCTATTTTCTCGGCACGGGCTTCTACTCGCCGCGGCCCTCTCATGGCGGCCGCGAGGTGACGCTGATCGAGACGGAGGCGCTGGAGGCGCTCTTCGACGGCGTGGTCAGCGCGGCCGGGAACACGCTCGGCATCAAGCTCGATCCGGGGCAGAGCCGGCGCAATATCGCCACGGTGGGCGTGCCGCTCAATCATCTGGTGGGCCGGCAGTTCCGTGTGGGCGCGGTGCTCATGCGGGGCACGCGGCTGTGCGAGCCGTGCAAGCATCTCGAGGAGCTGACCCGGCCGGGCGTGATGGGCGGGCTCATCCATCGCGGCGGGCTCCGCGCCCAGATCCTCGCCGACGGCCTGATCCGCGTCGGCGACCCGATCGAGCCCGCCGGGTGATCTGGGCGCCGCTGCCCTAGGGCTCGAAGACCTCGTTCGCCGGCGAGGCCGAGCCGCCGCCGGTGCGCGTATTGCCCGAGACGACGTAGATCTTCCCGCCGATCGCGGCCGCGGCGGGCGCGTGACGCGGCGTCGGCATGGGCGCATGCGTCTCCCAGCGATTGGTGGCGGGATCGTAGGACTCGACGGCCG
Organism: Candidatus Methylomirabilota bacterium; assembly: GCA_046727155.1. Classification (GTDB taxonomy): domain Bacteria; phylum Methylomirabilota; class Methylomirabilia; order Rokubacteriales; family CSP1-6; genus DASSSH01. Next base: position 7,006 of record JBKPCB010000077.1, read on the forward strand.
GGTAGACGAAGTTGGGCGGCAGGCCCCGCGCGATCTCTCCTCCGAACACGTAAAGCCGTTCTCCCAGCACCGCGTAGCCGAGCCCGCTTCGGGCCGTCGGCATGGACGCCTTCATCGCCCAGCGGTTGGCGGCGGGATCGTACATTTCGGTGACGCTCACGTCTGACGCGACGCCCGCGAAGGCCGAGCCCACGCGTCCGCCCGCCACATAGATCTTGCCGGCGATCGCGCCGATGGCGTGGTGATTGCGCGGCGTCGGCATGGGGGGCCGGATCACCCAGGTGTCCGTGGCCGGGTCGTACTCTTCATTGCTCCCGAGATTGCCGCCAATGGGATCGCGCGGGTGCGCGGAGGTGGCGTAGCCGCCGATCACGTAGATCTTGCTGCCTGCCGCGGCGGCATGGGCGCCGCCCCGCGGCGTCGGCATGGAAGTGCGCGGCGACCAGCGCTCGGTGGCGGGATCGTAGACGAAGACGTTGGCAACCGAGGACCAGCCGCCCAGTGTCTCAGGGCTTACGAAGCCGCCGAAGACGTAGAGCTTGCCGTCGTGCGCGGCCACGGCCGCATGGTGGGCCGGGATCGGCATGGGCGCTTTGCGGCTCCAGCGACCCGTCACGGGATCGAAGACCTCGAGCCCCGCGCGCGGCACCTGGACCGGAGAGCCCGACAGCCCGCTCGGGCCGCGCGGCAGCGTTTCGAGCCCCTCGAAGAGGTAGAGCTTGCCCTGGATCGTCGCGCCCATCACCTCTTCCCAGCCGCGATCGAGCGGCGCCGCCATCGTCCATACCCCGCGTGATTGCGCGGCGAGCGAGGCGAGCCCGCCGGCGACAAGACAGACACAGAGCGCGGCGGCCAGCCATCGCGGAAGCGGGGCCACTGCGCTAGCGGTCCGGGTAGAAGGCGTCGTGCCCGCGCTGGTAGGTGGGCTGGCGCTGGGCGGGATTGCGGTTCACCAGCGGCCGCATGAACATCGGATGCGTCGCGCAGCGCACCTCGTGCTCGATCTCGAAGAGCCGGCGCCCGCCGTCCGGATCGACGATGTCCTGGAAGCGGTACTGGTAGGGATTGCTCTCTTCGGTGACGAGCCCCCGCTCCTTGAGCCAGGCATGAGGACCCGAGAAATCCGAGATGTAGATCGCGATGTGATGGCCGTCGTAGGCCGGCAGCGGGGCGTCGGTCTCGCGGAATACGAGCTGCTGCCCATAGCCGACGGTCACTCGGGCGGTGACTCCACCATTGTCCCGGCCCACCGTCGCGGGCGCGCCCAGCGCGGCGTCGTAGAAGCGCGCGATGCCTTCCGCGGTCCCGCTCGGCACCGGGAACTCCACGCGCGCGATGCCGAGCGTGAAGTCATCGAAGCCCGGACGCGGCCCCACGCAGCGGATCCGGTTACCCCAGGGGCAGGTCACGGCCACGTGCTTGTCGCCCACCTCGTAGCCGAAGGCGGTGCCTTTGAGCCGGCCGCTCACCTCGTCCAGCCGCTGGATCAGCGCGTCGAGGTCGGGCAGCACCAGCTCGACCTGCCCCCGCAGCACCTGCGGCTTGTTCGTGGGGAGGTGGAATTGAGTCTGACCGGCATTGGCCCACATATTGTCGACGCTCACCATGAGGTAGGGATCGCGGGTGAGGCCGAGCCCGGCGATGTAGAAGAGCGTGGCCAGCCCCTGGTCGGGGATGCGCACGTTGACATGCTCAAGCAGCAGGATATTGCCCAAGTCCTGCTCCCGCCGGTCGAACTCGCTCGCCGCCATGGTCGTGTCCTCCTTCGCGAGGAGAATACTACACCCCGCGGGCGCTCAGAAGAGCGCGTAGCCGCCGTCGATGACGAAGACGTCGCCGGTATGGTACGCGCTGGCGTCGCTGACGAGGTAGACCGCGATGCCGCCGAAGTCGTCGCCCGTGCCCCAGCGCCGCATGGGCACCCGGGGCAGTACCCGTTGGGTGAAGGCCTCGCCGTGCAGCGCCTGCTCGGTCATCGGCGTGTCGATCCAGCCGGGCACGATGCCGTTGGCGCGGATCTGATGCCGCGCGAGGCCCACGGCCAGGCTGCGCATCATCGAGAGGAGCGCACCCTTGGTCGCCGCGTAATGCTCGCTGCGCGGCGCGCCTTCGAGGGCGGCCAGGCTGGCGGTGACGACGAGCGAGCCGCCGCCTTCGCGCCCGGTCATGTGGCGGGCGGCGGCGCGCAGGGTGAAGAAGGCGCCGTCCAGATTGACGGCCATCACGCGCCGCCACTCGGCGGTAGGCATCTGAGCGAAGCCGCCGGCGGCGCCGCCGCGGCCGCTCACGCCGGCATTGGCGAAGCATGCGTCCACCCGGCCCAGGGCGCTCACGGTGTCGGCGAAGCAGCGCTCCACGGCGGCTTCATCGGACACATCGCAGCGCAGCGCCGCCGCCTTGCCGCCGTGTCGCTTCAGCCTGGCGAGCGCGGCCGCGTTCTTCTCCTCATTCGTGCCCCAGATGCACACCGCCGCGCCCGCCTCGGCCAGCGCTTCGGCCATGCCCAGTCCGATGCCGCTATTGCCGCCGGTGATGAGCGCCGTCTTGCCTGAAAGATCGAACGCGCGATAGGCCATCCCGCCCCCTCTAGTGCGAGCCGCCGAGCTTGCGGTGATCCCAGGAGACGATCCGCGTCGGCCGGAAGCGCAGTCCCACGCGCTTGGCCCCGCGCTTCTCGGCCCCGGCTCTTACCAGCTCCTTGGGCGCGCCCGCAGGCGCCGCGCCATAGCGGTAGGCCAGCGCCACGCCGATGTCGAGGATGCGCTCCCGGTCACGCACGATCTCCACGTCACACTCGAGCATTGCGCCGCGCAGCTCGTCGTATTTCTTGCCCGCCTCGACCTGCAGCGTCGCCTGAGTCAGGCGCTCGAGATTCTTCACCTTCTGCGAGTTGCCGTAAGTCCAGCAGAGAACCTCGTCGCCCTCGCGCACATACCAGAGCGGCATCAGATGCGGCCTGCCGTTGGGCCCGATGCTGGCGCAGGTCACCGTGCGCTCCTCGTCGAGGAACGCGCGCAGCTCCTCGGGCGACATGGCGATCTCGGGGCGGCGAAACACAGTCAGGCTCCTGTCGGCGGCGCTACTCGACTTCGCGCAGGCGGAGGACTTCGCGGCCCTCCATGAACTCGCCCATCTTCTTGCCGAGCGCCTTGAAGTAGTCGGTCGCGCGGTGGGCATCCACCGCGGCCTGGTCCGCGTAGCGCTCCATGAAGACGTAGGTGTTCGGCGCTTCGCCGTGGTGAAGCGCGTAGAGCTTGCAGCCGGGCTCGTTGGCCCTGACCTTGGCCACCAGCTCCTTGGCCACGGCCTCGAAGTCCTTCTCCATCCCCGGCTTGATCCTGAGCGTCGCGACGATCCCGATCATTCGAGTGTCCTCCCGGTATCGGTCAGCGTGGGGCGGTTAAAGGCGCGTGTCCTCGTCGGCGTCATCGGGCGGCGCCGGCGCCTGCCGGCCGTGGCCGACCACGGCCAGCGCGAAGGTCAGCGCCATCAGGGCCGTGAGCACGAGGAAAATCGTCAGCCCGATCTGGCAACCCGGATCTTGCCAGGTCTTGCTCATCAGCCAGCCGAAGACGATGCCGGCGCCCGCGAGCCATACATCCTTCATGGCGAGGCCTCCCGGCAGGAAGGATACCGCGGCCATCCCGCCGCGCGCACCGTCTGGATCTGCCGCGTTTGACGCGGTCTCGGGACCGAGGCACTATCGATCCTGGCGCGCGCGGGCGTTGGCCGCGCCATCACGAGGCCGAGGACGTTTATGGCTCCTGCTTTCCGGGCGAGACACTGGCTCATTGCCGTGGCGCTGCTCCTCGCGGCGCCGACCGCGGCCGCGCAGGGTCAAACGGCGGGCCCGTCATCGGCCGCCGCTCTCGTCGAGGCGTTGCGGCAGGGCGGCTACGTGATCTACTTCCGTCATGCCCGGACGGACTTCTCGCAGAGGGACTCGAGCCTCGCCGATTGCCGGAGCCAGCGCAACCTCTCCGACGAGGGACGCGAGCAGGCGCGCGCCATCGGCGCCGCCTTCCGGAGCCTCGGCATTCCCATCGGCCGTGTGCTGGCGAGTCCCTTCTGTCGCACGCAGGAGACCGCGCAGCTCGCGTTCGGCGAAGTCGAAGTCTCGCGCGACCTGCTCGGCCGCGGCCCGAGCGAGGAGCAGTCCCGGCTCGCGGCGAGCGCACTGCGACCCCTCCTCGGCACGCCGCCGTCGCCCGGGACGAACACCGTCCTCGTCTCTCACGGGTACAACCTCCGCGCCGCCGATGGCATTGTCGTCGCGGAGGGCGAGGCCGCCATCTACCGGCCCGGCGAAGGCGGCACCTTCACCCGCATCGGCCGCCTGACCTCCGACCAGTGGCTCACGCCGTAGGCATCCGGACGTCGCGGCGGCGGAGCTAGCGGCTGCGCGGGATCACCCACAGGTAGATCAGATATGGGAACCGGTCCACCTCGAGGCTGACCTGCCGGTCCGAGGGCCAGTCGCCCATGTCGAAGCGATGGGAGACGACGCGGGCACCGGGGCGGAGCTCACGCAGGAGCTTCGGACGCAGGCGCAGGTTAAGCTCGCGGCTGAGATAGAGCGTCACCACCGTCGCCGGGCGCAGATCGGTCTCGAAGAGATCCTGCTGAACGAAGCGAACGCGGTCGGCCAGACCGGCCCGCTCGGCCGAGCGCGTGCTCTGAGCCACCAGCCGCGGGTCGATCTCGATGCCCATCCCCCGCGCGCCGTAGTCACGCGCGGCGGCGATGACGATGCGGCCGTCGCCCGATCCCAGATCATAGACCACATCGTCCCGGCCCACGCCCGCGAGTCGGAGCATGGCGTCCACGACCTCAGGCGGCGTCACGACATAGGGCACCTCCTGGCCGGGCACGGGCGCGCAGCCGCCGGCCGCGAGCATCAGAGCCAGGCACGTCGCGCCCCATCCGATCGTTCGGCGCATGCGGTTCTCCATCAGCACACCGGCCGGTTGAGTGTCGCGGCCTCGATGCGCCGCGGGACGAGCCGGCCGTCGGCCGTCGAGCCGAGCAGGCGGCCGCGGTCCACGATGACCTTGCCCCGGAGGAGGGTCGTCACCGGCCAGCCCTGCACGTCCCAGCCTTCCCACGGGCTGTAGTCGCTCACGTGGAAGTCCTCGCGCGCGAGCCGCTTGCGCACGGCGGGGTCGATCAGCACCAGGTCGGCGTCGCTGCCGGGGGCGATGAGGCCCTTGCGCGGGTAGAGCCCCAGGATCTTCGCCGCATTGGTGGACGTGACGGCGGCGAAGCGCTCGAGCGACATACCGCGCTTGGCCACGCCCTCGGTATAGATGATGCCCATGCGGGCCTCGGCCCCGAGGTTGCCGCCCGTCACGTCCTCGGCGGTCTTGCCGCGGAGCTTGAGCTCGAGGGAGGTCGGATACTCGTCGGTGGCCGTCGTGGAGACGCCGTCGCCCAGCAGCCCGTCCCAGAGCGCCTGCTGGTCGTCGGGGTATTTCAGCGAGGGATAGGTGTGATAGCAGAAGCCGCGCGGGGTGTCGTAGTCGGTGGCATTGAAGCAGGCGTAGTGGTGCAGCGTCTCGGCGTACACGGGCAGGCCGTTGGCCCGCGCCTCGGCGACGGCCTCCACGCCCTCGCGCGCGGAGGTGTGGACGAAGTACACCGCGGCGCCCGTCGCGGCGGCGAGCTGGATGGTGCGGCGGAACGACAGCAGCTCCGAGAGCTTGTTGTGGATCAGTGGCAGGTTGCGCCCCTCGAGCCGGCCTTCCTCGCGAAACTTCTCGTACATGAACTGGACGATGTCATGATCCTCGGCGTGCACGGCCATGATGCCGCCGTGACGCGCGGCCTTCTCCATCGCGAGCTGGATGCGGCCGAAGTCCAGCCGTGCCGCCGGCCGCTTCGGGTGAGGCGGCAGGATGTCGGTGGTGAAGACCTTGAGACTCGGGAAGCCCTGCTGGATGATCTCGGGAATCTGGTCGAAGGCCTTGAGCGGGAGCGGGCCGCAGAGCGCCACGTGGAAGGAGTAATCGACGTAGGACTGGCCCTTCCAGCGGGCCACCCGCTGCTCGATGGCCATGGGCAGGTCGACGCCAGGGCGCACGAAGCAGAAGTCCACATGGGTGGTCGTGCCGCCGAAGGCCATGCCGCGCGTATCCTCTTCCGGCCCGAGCGTGTGGAGATTCTCTTCCGGGCGCATCTGGATGAAATGCGCCAGGTGGGTGTGGGGCTCGATCCCGCCGGGCACGACGACCAGGTTCGCGGCGTCGATCTCGCGGGCGGCGCCGCGTGAAGGGTCGACCGCGCCGACGACGGCGATGCGATCGCCCTCCACGCCGATGTCGCAGACTCGGAGTCCCGCCGGGGTGACCACCTGCCCATTGCGGATCACCAGATCGAGCATGGCGGCGCCGATCTCCTAGGGCTTCGCCGCGAAGAGCGGCGCCCGGGCGCGGTTGGCCTTCTGCTGGATGGCCGCAAGGACCTCCTCGTAGAACCGCCCATCGCGCCAGTAGGAAGTGTGGCAGGCAAAAGGCGCGACGAACCAGCGCCGGTACTCGTGGACCCCGTCGTAGAAATCCAGTGAGGCGCTTACGAAGTCCAGTGGCGCCCAGACATTGAGCCAATAGAGCCCGTCTGGAGGCGTCGCATTGTCGAACTTCCCGGCCATGCCATCGTCGGTGATGCCCGGGTCGGAGGCGAACAGGTCAGGCTGCAGCCGGAAGCCGTGCAGGTCATTGATGACGTGGCCGCGCACCGTCTGGCTGGATCCGACGCGGGTGCGGAAGAAATACAGGACCTTGTTGAGCGGCGAGCCGAACGTCACCAGCGTCGTGATCCGGTTGAGCTCGGCGCGGCTGAGCGGCGCAGTCGCGGGATCGGCCAGCTTCTTGACGAGCTCTTCGATGGCGCGGCGGGCATCGGCCACGGCCTGGTCGTCCACGCTCGCCTCACGCAGCAGGGCCTCGAGCTGCTGGAGCGCCTGCTGGGCGTGACCGACTCCGGTCGCCGACCAGTTCGGACCGAAGGCTTCCGCGATCCGGACCATCAGGGCGTCGGCATTCTTGGCGGCGGGCTCCGACACTGTCTTCCTGAGCAACGCCCTCAGCGCGTCGCCACGGCGGCGGATGTCGGCCGCCTGAGACTCGGCCACCCGCGTCTCGCCGCGCAGCCAGTTGATCGTGTCATAGCCCACCACCGAGCCCAGTGAATGCCCCGCCACAGTCACGGCCTGGTACTGGCGCAGGAGCCACTTGACCTTGGCGGTGGTGACCGCGAGGACGTCCCGCCGAACTCGCGCGAAGGGAGAGTTCTCGTCCGACACCGTATAGAGCGCGACGTCGGCGACATAGTCGAGGATGAAGGCCTTGACGAGAGCCGCCAGGGCCGCCACACCCCCGATCACGAGCAGGTGCCGGCGCCCCTCGGGCCCGAGCCAGGCCAGGACGGACGGCACGATGTCGCTCAGGCAAAGCCGGCCGAGGCAGAGCGGATCAGGCCGCGTCAATCGATAGAGCAGCCAGCACAGCGCGATGAGGACCAGGAGTGAGAGGAGAAAGAAGGCCATCCGCGCCTCGCTCTGCACCAGGCGCTTCTGGGTCTCGCGCCGCTCGGCCACCCATGCGGCGAGGCGGCCGACCAGGCTCGGCCGGAGCGGCGGAGGAGCGATGGAGGGCGGCGGTGTCGCGTCGTTCATCACCACGCGGAGCTGTGGCAGGAGCGTCGTGAAGACCACCAGCGCCGCCGTCAGCGCCGCAACGAACACTGCGGCCGTCAGGCTGTCCCGCCAACTGATCGAATGAAGCAGGACCTCGCGCCAGATGCCCGGCAGCTCTCCGAGCAGGGTGGCGGAGCTGCTCACGAGCCCCGCGACGAGCGCCACGACCGCCAGGCCGACCAGGAGCACCACCGCCATCCTGAGCAGCTCGCGCAAGAGGCAGAGGATGTACCAGCTCCAGCGCAGCGCGCTGTCGTCTCCCGGAACGACGTCTCCGGGGCCGGGACGGCGGATGCCGGCGACGACGGCGAGGACGATGCTGAAGATCAGGGCCAGGGCGCGGTGCAGGAGGTTGGCGCCCTGCCACTGGATATCGGCGCGGCGGAAGACCAGCGGCAGGTTGAAGGCGAATTGCCGTATCGGAGTGAAGGAGGTTTGCACGAGCCAACGGAGAATCTCGCCGACGGTCGCCTTGCGCTGGGTGAGCGGCGCCCAGTACACCTCGTAGATGTCGAGATCGGCGCCCGGGATCCGCATCGCATGGTCGAAGGCGCCGTCGCGGCCCAAGGTCACGTGGACGGCCGCGTCGGCCGCGGGATCGCCGGGCCGTCGGCGATGAAGCACGGAGCGCAGACCGTTGGTGAAGCTGTCGAGCGGCTCGAAGGGCTGCTGTTGGCCTATGCCGTGGATGACGGCCAGGGCGCGGCCGAATTCGGGCGCGGCCTTGCGCGGAGCCCGCAGCCGGACGGCACGGTCGGTTTGCGCCGCGAGGACGGCGCCCTGCGGCAGCGCGGGAGGCTTGGGCGCCGGGGGCGCGGCGAGAATCGGGGGCTTGGTGATCTTCATGAAGCCGCGCCTGCTCCAAGCCCGCCGCTCATGGCGCGACGCTAGGCCAGCCGCCCCATGCTGTCAAGCCGCGCAGCCGGTCCGCCTCGTCGATCCTCAGACCTGACCGAAGAAGACCAAGTACTCGGCCTTGAGCGCGCGCTCGAGGAGCAGCAGCAGCACCGCTCCCGGCGCCATCAGCACCAGCGCCGTCACCGACGCGATCTGGAGCTCGTAGCCCACGCTCGCGGTGTACATGTAGACGGGAAGGGTCGTCACGAAGGGAGAGCCGACGAGCAGAGTCCCCGTAAATTCGTCGAGCGAATAGAGAAAGACCAGGAGCGCGCTGGCCACGACGCCCGGCACGGCGAGCGGGAGCGACACCGTGAGAAATGTCCGCGTCACCGAGGCGCCGAGATTGTGCGCGGCCTCCTCGAGCTCGGGCGCGATCGAGCGGAAGACCGCGGTCATCGTCCAGACGGCGAAGACGAGCCCGCCCACCAGGTGGACCAGAATGACGCCCGGCACGGTGCCGGCGAGCCCCCAGCGGTAGAACTCGCGCGTGGCGCTGGCGAAGACAGGCAGCTGGGGGAAAGCCTGAGGCAGGAGGAAGGCCAGCAGGACCACGGTGCGCCCCGGAAAGCGCAGCCGGGCCAGCGCATAGCCCAGGGGGACGGCGAAGAGCAGACCAACGAGGGTGACCGCCACCGCGATGCCAATGCCGGTCTGCAGCGGACCGAGGAAATCGCTCGTGAGCATGCGCGACCAGTAGCGAAAGCCGAATCGCTGGGGCCACGGACTCGGATAGGTCCACCGCTCGGCCAGCGACCAGACGCCGAGGCTGGCGAGCGGGCCCAGGATGAGGAAGGCCGCGGCCGACAGCGCCGCGAGTCTTGCGCTGAGCCTCCAGAGTCCCCGCCCCGCGGCCGGGCCGCTCATCGGGTGAGCCGGCGGATATAGACCAGCGCCGCCCCCATGGCCAGCAGATATGCCACGACGCCGAGCGCGGACGCCGTCGGGAAGTCCCCGTGCTGGCCGAAGCGGTAGTAGACGTCGATCATCAGCATCTGAGGTCCCCCGCCCCGGCCCATCATGAGCGGGATGGAGAACGAGGCCAGCATCGAGGAGAAGATCAGAATCGCGCTCACGGCCAGCGCCGGGCCGGCCATGGGCACGAGGATGTCGCGCGTGAGCCGCGCGGGACCGGCGCCCAGCTGCCGCGCGGCTTCGAGGTAGCTCTCGTCGAGCGCCCGGAAGGCGCCGAGGAGCAGCAGGGCCGCGAGCCCCACGTGCTTCCACGCCAGCGCTGAGGCGATCCCGGCCCACGAGGAGGCGAAGCCCGGGACGTAGGGGCTCCAGAAGACGCGCAGGGCATGGCCGACGACGACGAAGGGCACGAAGAGAGGGATCTTCAAAAGGAACTCGACGGGGCCGAAGGCGCGCAGGCGCAGCCAGCCGCAGACCGGGATGGCGGCGGCAAAGGTGAGGACCGTTCCCGCCCCCGCGACCCCCACGGTATAGGCCACGTCACCCGCGTAGAGCCGCCGCACCGTCTCGTAGTTGGCCAGCGTCCAGGCGCCGTCACGCTGGAAGCTCGCCACGACCGAGGCCGCGAGCGGCCAGACGAAAACCAGCGCGAGCACGGCGAGCGCAGGAGCGCAGAGCGCACCCCAGAGCCAGCGCTCGGCTGCCGTCAGCGGACGATCTCCTCGTACGCCAGCGTGATCACGTCGTGGTATTCCTTGAGCGGCATCTGGCGCGAGTAGCGGGCCAAATCCTGCGCCGTCACGCCCTTGAACAGGAGCTCGCGGCTCTTGGGCGAGATGAGCGGCAGCACCTTCTCGGGGTCCACGCCCGGGTACCAGCCGAAGCGCTCCACGATCGCCTTGGCCTGAACGTCGGGCGTGGCAATGTAATCGATGTACCGGACGGCGGCCTCGCGGTTGGCGGCTTCCTTGGGCACGACGAGATAGAGGGGATAGATCGGCAGTCCCGGCGCGATCAGCACGGGCGTCACGGACGCGTCCATTCGGCCCTCGTTCTTCCAGGCCACGAGCTGGTCGATCCAGACCACGCCCATCCAGATCTCGCCGCGGTTGAGCGCATCCAGCGTGCCGGCGTTCCCGTTGGTGATTACCGCCTGCTTGTTGAAGTCGCGCAGCGCGGTGATGGCCTCGCGGATCGCCGATTCCTTGCTCTTGTCGAATGGCCCCTGAGTCAGCTGGGTGTAAAGCCCGGTCTTCCAGTACACCCAGCCCATGGTGAAGCCCACGCCGCTCACACCGCCCTTGATGCCGTTGTAGCCGAAGCGGCCCGGATTCGCCTTCACCCACGCGACGAGATCGTCGAAGCTCTTGGGCGGGTTCGCCACCTTGGCCGGGTGATAGGCGATGGCGATCTGGTTGTGGAACATCGGCACGACAAAGCCGTCCACCGGGACGCCGAACGCCTCCTTGGTCTCGGCGCCCTTGACCAGGGCCGCGTTCTTCATCTGGGACACGTAGCGCGTGAGCAGGCCCTCTTTCACCATCTGGGACGCGACAGCCATGCTCACCAGCGCGACGTCGAGATCCCAGGGCTTCCGGCCGGCGTCGGCCTGCGCCTTGATCTTCGTATAGATCGCGCGGCTCGCGGGCTCGCCGGTGCCGGTGCCCACCACATTGAGCTCGACGTCGGGCGCCTGGGCGCGGAAGCCGGGGCCCAGCAGGGTCTTGTGGACCTCGACCACGTTGACGTCGGCGCCGATCGCGACGTTCAGCCGCGTCGCCGCGGAGGCCGGCACGACCAGAGCCAGTAGGACTGCCAGCAGGCGGAGCCACATAGTCCGTCTCCTTGTCTGTCGCGGTTAAGCCGCCGGATAGACGCGCACGCGCTCCGGCGGGACGGTGACGTGGACCGGGCCCGGCGCGGCGGGCGCGGGGCCGTCCACCATGAGCAGCGCCTCGCCCACACGCACGTAGTGGCGGTAGTAGGCGCCCAGGAATAGACTCTCCTCGAGCATGCCCGACAGCGCGCTGCCCGCCGCCGGCGCCGTGGCGGCCAGCGCGAGGTCCGACGAGCGGAGGATGATCACCACGCGGCCCCGCGCCGGACCGGCGTACGGCAAGCGGTGACCGCCCAGGTGCAGCACGCCGGGCTCGGCGCGGCCGTCGAGCCGGTTGCCCACGCCGAGGAAGTCGGCGGCAAACTCGCTCGCCGGATTGAGGTAGACCTCCTCCGGCGCGCCCGCCTGCACCACCATCCCCGCGTTCATCAACACCACGCGGTCGGCGATCGCCAACGCTTCCTCCTGGTCGTGGGTGACGTAGATCGCGGTGATGCCGACTCGGCGCTGCAGCCGCCGCACCTCGACGCGCAGCCGCTGGCGGATCTTCGCGTCGAGGTTGGACAACGGCTCGTCCAGCAGGAGCACGCGCGGCTCGACCACGAGCGCGCGCGCCAGCGCCACCCGCTGCTGCTGGCCGCCCGAGAGCGCGGTAGGCTTGCGCCCCGCGATGGCCTCGACATCGCCGATCTCCACCATCGCCAGCGCTTCTCTCACCCGCCGGCGCACCGCCTCGTCGGCCACGCGCTTGAGCCTCAGGCCATACGCCACGTTGTCGAACACCGTCATGTGGGGCCAGAGCGCATAGCTCTGAAACACCATCGCGGTGCCGCGGGCCTGCGGCGGCAGTGCCGTCACGTCCTCCCGATCGAAGCGGATCGCCCCCGAATCCACGCCGACGAAGCCGGCGATGGAGCGCAGCAGGGTCGTCTTGCCACAGCCGGAAGGGCCGAGGACGGCGGTGAGCTTGCCGGCGTCGAACTCGAGCGTGACGGCGCGCAGCGCCTCGACGGATCCGTAGCGCTTGGTCAGCGCCTCGACACTCACCCGCACCACGCGGGCGAGGCTAGCACGAGCCCCAGAGACGGTCAACGACGGGCGAGAATCGGAATCGCGCGGCCTGAATCGCGCGGTCAGATGAGCCAGCGGCGACGGCGGCGCGCGCCGCGCGCCGCGGCGCGGACTGCCAGGGCCACGGCCTCCTCGGCGGTGCGCGCCCGGATGATCGGCACCCGTCTACGCTCGGGCTGAGTGAGACGCCACGTGTCCAGGCCCACCACCGGCGTGCCGAACTTGAGCGCCAGCGCGATCTCGGACAGCGTGCCGAAGCGGCCGCCCACGGCGATGACGGCGTCCGCCGAGCGGACCAGGATGACATTGCGCGCCTGGTCCATGCCGGTGACCACCGGGATCGTCACCCAGCGATTCGCGTCGCGGCGATCGAAGCCGGGCAGAAGTCCGACGACGAGCCCGTCCGCGTGGGTGGCGCCGCGCGCCGCGGCCTCCATCACTCCCGACAGGCCCCCGCAGAGGAGGACGGCGCCGGCCTCGGCCACCTCGCGACCCACGCGCTCGGCCAGCTGCGCGGTGCGCGCCGAGCAGTGACCCTCGCCCACGATGGCGACCTGAAGCATCCGGCGGGCGCGACGCGGAGTGGGCCTCATGGTGCGCCCACCACTCTGTCCACCAGGTCCGGCGCGAGCCCGAGATAGGCCCTCGGGTCCAGCAGCTCCTCCAGCGCGGCCCGGTCGAGATGCGGCGTCACTCGCGTGTCGGCCTGCAGCGCGTCGCGGAACGCGATGCCCTCGCGCTGGGCGCGCATGGCGACGTCGTACACCACCTCGTGGGCGGTCTGCTTGCCGATGCGCCGGCCCAGCGCCAGCATCACGCGCTCGGAGAGAAGCAGGCCGCCCAGCAGGTCGAGGTTCTGCGTCATCCGGTCCTCCCGCACGCTGAGCCCCTCCGCCACGCCGCGCATGTGGTGCAGGACGGCGCCGGTGTACACCCAGGCTTCGGGCAGCGCGGCCCATTCGATGCGCCAGCACGCGGCGTCGCGCTCGTGCTCCTGAAAGGCCGCGTCGGTGAGCGGCACGAGCGTTCCCCGGACCAGCCGCGCCAGCGCCACGATCAGCTCGCAGGTCGACGGGTTCTGCTTGTGAGGCATCGTGCTGCTGCCGACCTTGCCGAGGTGGAAAGGCTCGCGCACCTCGTCGATCTCCGACTGCTGGAGGAGACGGACCTCGTTGGCGATTTTGCCGAGCGTGCCGGCTACCTGGGTCAACAGGCAGGCGATCTCCACGACGCGGTCGCGGGAGGAATGCCAGCAGATGCGGGGCGCGCCCAGGCCGAGGCGCGCGAGGGTGCGCGACTGGACCTCGAGCCCCTGCGGCCCGAATGAGGACAGCGTGCCCACGGCACCGGTGATATTGCCGACGAGCACGCGCCGCTCGGCCTCGGCCACCCGTTCGAGCTGGCGGTCGATCTCGTCCACCCAGACGGCGATCTTGTAGCCGAGGGTGATCGGCAGGGCGTGCTGGCCGTGGGTGCGCCCGACCATGGGCGTGACGCGGTGGCGGCGCGCGCGATCCGCCAGGCTCGCGCGGATCGCCTCGAGATCGCGGCGCAGGAGCGTCCAGGCTTCGCGGACCTGGAGCATCATGCCCGTGTCCACGACGTCCTGGGTGGTGGCGCCCAGGTGAATGTATTCCCCCGCGCCCCGCTCGCAGACGCGCTCGAAGGCGCGGAGCACGGGAACCAGGAAGTGCTGGACCTGGGCGGTGTCGCGGGTGATGGCGGCCAGGTCCAGCAGCTCGAGGCGCGCCTTGAGCGCGATCTCCTCGGCCGCCCAGCCCGGGATCAACCCGAGCTCGGCCTGGGACTGGGCCAGCGCGGCCTCCACATCGAGCCATTTCTGGAGCCGGCGGCGGTCGCTGAAGACGGCCGCCATCTCGCGCGGCGCGAAGCCTGCTCCGTGCACCTCGGAATCCATGATGTGGCTGGTCATCGCAATGTCCCTCCGAGGAATCGTTCCGGCGATGGAATCACGGACGCGGAGCGGGGGCAAGGGTGGGGCCGGCGCACAAAAAAGCGCCCGGAGGCGGAACCGGTTGACCGCTCTCCGGGCGTCATTTTTATCGCGCCGGGCTTGAGGGCCCGGGCATGGCCCGGCGGATAAGCCGGGCGCTAGGGTGCTGCCGCTTCGTTGTGCGAGCGTGCCATCAGGGGCGGCACTAGGGGCGGCACTCACCCGATGGCACGCCTGATATGCCGGGTGGAGTTTTCTCCATGCAGACCTCCCTGAGGGTTTACGCCTCGACGGAAGCCGGCGCCTCAACCTCCGTCACCTTCAGCAAACCGCACCGACCCGCCCGCTGTCAAGCGGGCCACGCTGCGGCGCGTGATCAGTTGCGACGATCGAGGCGGAACACCATTTGAGTGGGCCGGATGTAGCGCAGCGCAACGAGGAGGACGGCAAGAACCATGGTCATATAGATGACGGCCATGGCATCCACGGCGTAGATCGGGCGCATCCCGGCCGCGAAGACGGCGTAGTAGAGCGCGACGACCAGAGTCTGCGACCCCGCGCCCGAGAGCAGGAAGGTAAGCTCGAAGTTCGCCACGGTGTTGACCATCACGAGAAGTCCCGCCGTGAGCAGCCCGGGCCCTGCGAGGGGAAGAACCACGCGACGGAACACCTGGAAGCGGCTCGCGCCGTGGACGCGCGCCGCCCACTCGAGGCTTAGGCTGATCTGCTCGAGGAAGGGCAGCAGGATGAAAACGGCGAGTGGCAGCATCGGCACCAGGTTGGCCACGATCACCCCGGTGATCGTGCCGCCGATGCGGTAGCGGTACAGCGTGGTCGCGAGCGGGATGCCGTAGGTCATCTGCGGGATCAGCAGCGGAAGGAAGAAGAGCAGGAGCACGGCGCCTTTGCCCGGGAACTGCCGGCGGGCGAGCAGATAAGCCGCGGGGAAGCCGAGGACGAGCGCCGCGGCCGTCACTACGCCCGCGACGATCAGAGTCACCGCCAGGACCTGGTCGAGCTGGAACTCATGCCAGGAATAGGCGTACCACTCGCCGGTCACGGCGAGGGGAAAGGGCGTGGCGAACCAGCGCTTTGCGACCGACGACACGGCCACATGGCCCACGATCCCGATCAGGTTCAAGAGGAACCCCAGCACGAAGAGCGAGACGGCGAGCCGCCAGAGCCTGCCTTTCATCGCTTGCCCGCTCCCATCGTCGCCACGCCCGTGGCCGACATGCGCTGGCGGAAGAAGAGGATTACCGCGAGCCCCGCGAGCTGGCAGCCGCCCATGACGACGGCGATGGCCGAGGCCATCGGCATGTCGTAGCGCTCGAAGGCCGCCTGATAGGCCGCAATGGCGACCGTCCGCGTCGCGCCCGCGGGCTGGCCCACCAGCACGGCCGAGGGGAACACTCCGAAGTTCATCACGAAGACGAGGGCGGCGGCGATCGCCACGCCCGGAGCGATGAGCGGCCACATCACGCGCCGGAACACCTGCCAAGGTCGGGCGCCGAGCACGCGGGCCGACCCCTCGAGCGCCGGGTCGATCCCCGAGATGTAACCGAGCAGCATCAGGAAGCAGAACGGGAAGTGCTGAACGAAGAGCGCGATCATCACACCCGTGTAGTTGTGGGTGAGCCGCGCGGGATCGGCGATGCCGGCCGCGAGCAGGAGTTGGTTGAGCCACCCCTTGGGCCCGTAGAAGCCGTTGATCCCCTCGGCCACCAGCACGGTGCCGAGCGCGATGGGTAGGACGAGCAGGGCCGTGATCGTGCGCTCGAAGCGGATGCCGCGTCGCATGGGATAGGCGACAACCACCGCCAGGAAGACGGTGAGCAGCGTATTGGGCACGGCGATGGAGGCCGTCACCCAGAGCGTCCGCGTCTGCCAGGGATCGAGGAAGAAGGCCAGGTAGTTGCCCAATGAGAAGCCGGCCGTGCCCGTGGGATGAAGCGAGGCCACGACGCCGTAGCAGAATGGGTACACGAACAGAGCGAGGAGATAGAGGACCGAAGGGAGCAGCGGCAGCGCGATCCTCACGCGCCGCCCTCGGCCGGCAGCATCACCACGCGCTCGGGCGCGACGCGGAGACCCACCGCTGCCCCCACGGCGACCGGCTCCGCGACGCGCGCCTTGATCGTATGACCGGAATCCAGCTCGACCTCGAGGTCATGCTCCCGCCCGAGGTACTCGGTCAACCTCACTCGGCCCTTCAACACGTTCGTGCCGGCCGACTCCGAGGTGAGCGCCAGGTCCTCCGGCCTCACCGCCGCCACGCCCCTGGCCCCCGATGCGAGCGGCCGCGGCGCCCGCCCGGTGAGCGTCAGCGCGCCGGCGCTGCCGACCACGCGGCCGGCGGCGCTCCCGCCCGTCACGGTGACGGGAAAGAGGTTGCGGTAGCCCATGAAGTCGGCAACGAAGAGATTCTCCGGGCGGTCGTGGATATCTGCCGGGGTGCCGGCCTGCATCACCCGGCCATCCCGCAGCACCACCACGCGGTCCGAGAGCGAGAGCGCCTCGGCCTGATCGTGAGTGACGTAGATGGCGGTGAGCCCCAGCGCGGCGTGGAGCCGCTTGATCTCTCCGCGCATCTCGAGGCGGAGCTTGGCGTCCAGGTTCGAGAGCGGCTCGTCCAACAGCAGCACACGCGGCTCGACCACCAGCGCCCGCGCGATGGCCACGCGCTGCTGCTGGCCGCCCGACAGCTGGGCGGGGTAGCGGTCTTCGAGGCCGCTCAGCTGGACCAGCGCCAGGACGCGGCCCGCGCGCGCTTCGATCTCCGCTCTGGGCAGCCGGCGCAGCTCGAGGCCGAAGGCGACGTTGTGGAAGACGTTCAGGTGGGGGAACAGCGCGTAGTTCTGAAAGACCATCCCGAAGCCGCGCGCTTCGGGCGGCAACGGATCGATCCGCGCGCCGTCCAGCCAGATCTCGCCCTCGCTGGGCTCGAGCAGCCCCGCGAGGAGGTTGAGCGCGGTGGACTTGCCGCAGCCCGAGGGGCCGAGAAAGGTCACGAACTCCCGGCCCTGCACCTCGAGGGCGAAGTCGTCGAGCACGGTCTTCGCCCCGAAGCGCTTGGTCAGGCGGAAGCGCAGGTTCCGGACGGTTGACGCCACGAGCCTAGCGGGAATAATTCATGGACGAGGATGCCGAGACGGGCGGGTGGCGCCGTGGGCGGGCCCGCGCGGCCGAGCGAAGTGGGACCCCCGAGTCCCGTCCGCAGATTTTGGACGGCTCGCCTCGGACGGCGGGGCCCCAGCCCCGCGACGTCCTGCGGCTCGCACTGCAAGAGCTGCGTTCAGGCGAGTGGGTGACGAAGCCGGCCGCGCGGGGCCGTCCGCGGCGACAGGACCCGCCCGTCTCGTGCATGGTAGGTCCATCAACAATGTGGCCTAGAACTTCTTGATGCGCTGGGCGCCGATCTCCTTGTCCCACCGATCCATGGCCGCCACCAGGTCCTTGACCGGGAGCTGGGGCACGATCTTGTACTTCTTCTCCATGTCCGTGTACTCCGGCCGCCAGTACTCCCGCACCAGCTTCTGGATGTCGGCCGGCGCCTTGTCGAGCGTCGCGGCCTTGATCGACGGCCCGATGAAGGCCTTCCAGGTCAGCACCTGCTGCTCCGGGCGGCGCATGAACTTCATCAGGTCGAGGATGATCTCCTGCTCGGCCGGCGGCACGCCCTTCGGGATCGCCCAGTAGTGTCCGTCGATGACGAACGACGTGTTGGGCAGGAGGAAGATCTTCGAGTCCGGCGGAATCGTTCCCTCGGCCCGCGGCTTCATGTCCCATTCCATGATGCCCGCAATGACCCAGCGCGTTCCCTCGGCGAACTCCTTGAGCGTGACGGCCGTACCCGTCGGGTAATACTCGACGGATTCACCCACCTCCTTGAGGAAAGCCCAGGTCTTGTCCCATCCGCTCATTGGATCGCGCGGGTTCTTGTCGCCGAGGATGTAGGGCAGCCCGCAGATGATGGAGCGGCCCGGGCCGGAGTTGGCGGGGCGCGCGTACATGAAGCGGCCGGGATTGGCCTTCGCCCACGCCTTGAACTCCTCGACCGACTTCGGCGGCTGCTTGACCTTGGCGGGATTGTAGACGAAGACGGGGCCGCCGTTGCTTACCACCGACGGGAGCAGGTACCCCTCGCCCTCGTCCTGTAAGACCTTCCCCGCATCGGACAGCTCGTCCTTCGGGAAGAGCTTGTCGTACTGCGGGAAGAGCTTCACCAGCTGGCCGGCCTGGGCCATCACCGAGCCTGCGTCCTGGCCCACCAGGAGCAGGTTCACGTCCACCCGGCCGGCGTCCTGCTGCGCCTTGATCTTGGCCGGCAGCTCGGGAGCAGGAGCGCGCTGGAAGTTCACCGACTTGACCTTCTGGGGATTCGCCTTCTGATAGTTCTCGATAACCACGCGCGTCGACGACAGGTCCCCCGACACGTCGACGATCGATATGGTGATCGCACCCTGGGCGCCCGCGTGCTCCGCGGGCTGAGCCCAGACCCACAGGGCGGCCAGCACCAGCGCCGACGCCAGCGCACTCCGCCGCCACAGCCGTGTGACTTTCATGGCAACCCCCCTCGCCCCGGTGTGGGCGGTCAGATTAACGTTCGTGCAGCCCGCCGAGTCCCGCAACGATGTAACGGTAGCAGAAGACGGTGACGAAGACCGCCGGCACCATGGCCGTCACGCCGGCGGCGGCCATCCGGCCCCACTCGACGCCCATCTCGGTGATGAAGGTCGAGATGGTCTTCGAGTACATGGGAATGGTCTCGGCGGTCATGAACAAGGTGATCAGCAGCTCGTTCCACGCCCAGATCCAGCCCAGAATGCCGGCCGCCATGATGCCCGGCACCGCCTGTGGCACGGCGACACGCACGAAGGCGCCCCACCGGGTGCAGCCGTCCACCAGCGCCGCGTCCTCCAGCTCCCTCGGGACGCCCTCGAAGAAGCCCTTGAAGATCCACGAGTAGAAGGTGACATGGAAGGCGGCCTGGGCGGCGATGACGCCGCTGTAGGTGTCGTAGAGCTCGAGGCGCTGGGCCAGCAGGTAGAGCGGCAGGACCCAGCTCACGTAGGGAATCGTGCGGACCACGTAGATCAGGAAGAACCAGCTCCGCGCCAGCCGCCCGCGATAGCGAGCCA
>JBKPCB010000078.1:0-38336 GCA_046727155.1 Candidatus Methylomirabilota bacterium
GGACCAGGACCGTGCCCAGCTTGTCCTTGGTCCCCCGCTGCTCGGACAGCGCCTTGTGCAGCTGCTCCGCCGTGAGCAGCCCTTCGGCCACGAGGCGATCACCCAGGCGCGCGACGGCGCCCTGGCGGCGGTCCGTGAGAACGGAGGCTGCCGTCGCGGCCGGCGCGGTTGCGGAGCCTCCCTTGACCGGCGCGGGCGCGACGGCGGACTTGATCGCGGCCGCGGCGTCGCGGACGGCCTCTTTGGCGCGGTCCTGCGCGTGCGGCGCCACGCTGGCGGAGGGCCGGCCGACGCCGCCGCCGGCCAAGCGGACGACGATCTTGGCGAGCTTCTCGCGATCGTCGAGCTTGGTGTAGATTTCCTTGAGCGTCTCGAGCGCGCCGGTATCCGCCGGATTCGCCTCCACGATCATCTCGCAGAGACGCGCCGACTCGAGGAGCGAGCTGCGCTCGTCCGAGGAGAGCGAGTCGCTGGTGTCCTTCCTGGCCATGGTCGGGATCCGGTCTGCCCTCGAAAGCTAGGCGGGCCGCTCCCGGAACGACGGATGCCCTTCCTCTTTGCCCAGCGGCGCGGCGAGGTCGCCGGTGCGCTGGGGCCGAGTGCGGGTCTCGGCCAAAATGGCGCCGATGGCCGTGCTGGCCTCCTTGGCGAACAGGCGCACCATGCCCACTGTCGTCCGGCTGTCGAAGATCGCCAGCAGGATCGCCTGCTCGTCCACGGCGGCGACGTGGATGCTCTCCTTGATGCCCTGGTGGAAGAGCATGGTGAACTCGGTCTCGCCCAGCAGTCTCGCCATGGCGGCCGTGGAGCTGAAGGCGCCCGCGGCCAGCGCCGAGAGAGAGACCGTGTCGAGCGACCGGGATGCGCCGCCGCGGGCCAGCAGCTGCCCGCTCCGGTCGATCAGCAGCGCCTCCATGGCGCCGGACTCTCCGAGGAAGTGCAGCAGGACCTGGTTGATCCGCTGCGAATCCTCTTCGTGAATGGCCAGATTTTCAAGTGGACTCATTGGACGCCCCCTGTTCTTGTCCAAACCCGCTCACGAGCACCATGCGGGATACCGTGTTGAGCGTGTCGAAGACCCCCTTGCCTCCCACCGCCACCGACTCGAAGAACGGCACCCGCCGCGGCCGCCGATTGAACAGATACTCGAGATACTCGACCGGCGCGATATTGGGCAGGTCCCGCTTGTTGTACTGGATCACGTACGGGATCTCGTCAAGATTGTAATCGTATTCCCGCAGGTTCTCCTCCAGGTTCCTGAAGCTCTCCACGTTCTCCCGCAGGCGCTCCCACTGGGAATCGGCGACGAATATGATCCCGTCGACGCCGCGCAGGACGAGCTTGCGCGTCATGTTGTAGTAAACCTGCCCCGGCACCGTGTAGAGCTGGAACTTGGCGGTGAAATTCCTCACCGTCAGCGCCGAGACCGGCAGGAAGTCGAAAAACAGCGTCCGGTCATCTCCCGTCGCCAGCGAGACCATGTTGCCGCGGTTGCCGTCGGGCAGGCAGCGGTGGATGTACTGAAGATTGGCCGTCTTGCCGGCCACACCGGGGCCGTAGTACACGATCTTGAAGCTGATCTCCTTCTGCCCGTAGTTGATGATCGACATTCAGCGCCTCAGGCGGAGCCCAGGGCAGCGACTGCCCGCTCCACTTGTCGAAATGCCAGGCCTGGCTTGGCCGTTTCTCCCGCGGCCACGACGGTGTGGGGCCGGTCGCCGGATCCGGCGTCGGGTCGAATGACCAGGCACCGCTGTCCCGACCGCACCACGGCCACCTGGAAGGCCGCGCCCTCGGCCGTCGCCTTGGCCATGGCGCGTCCGACTTCCAGCGCGAACCCGCCCACTTCACGCGCGTCGGTTCCCGACGGCAGGAACAAGTAGAGCGCTCGCGTCCCCGCCGCCTCCCGCAGCGCCGCGGCCGTCACCGGCCCGAGAGCGCCCAGCGTCGCGGCGATCTGCCGGGCGCGAACAGGAAGGTCCATGTCGATGAGCTCGGGGCGTCCGCCGCCATTGCCCGACGCGGCCGGTCCGCCCGATTCACCGGTCGCGGTGAAAGCGGCCGCGGCGCGGCGGCAAAGGATCTCGAGGAGGGCGAGCGAGCCACTCTGGGCCACGGCCGCCACCAGCATCGGGCCGGGGGCGTCTGGGACTCCGAGTGGAGTGAACACCAAGGCCGCGCTGGGTCCGCGAAGGGTAAGCTGATCCACCGGCCAGGGAGCATGTCCGACGGCAAGCAGGGGCAACATGAGCCGGGCCGCCGTTAGAGCCAGCTCGTCGGGCACTCCGGGCGAGGCCAGCGTGAACACCGTTACGCCGTTCACGACCTTTGCCTCGACGCCCAGCGAAGTCATCGGTGCCATCAGCGCCGCGATACGCCGGGCCGCCCCGAGAGCCTCGGGGCGCACAGCCGCCGTTTCCGCGGCAACCCATGTCGGCTCCTTGGTCGTCGGCGCCGGCTCGACGGGGGGCGCCTCAGTTTCCGGCGCGGCAGACGCAGCGGCCGCCGCCAGCTCGGCCTGTAGCTGCTCCATCAGCGCGGGCTCGGGCTCGAGATCGGGGATCTCCAGCACCGGCGCGGCCTCTTCGTCGGGTTCGAAGGCCAGGGGCTCGGCCCGATGCTCCGTTGCGGTCAAAGGCTCGAGATCGAAGTGGGGCGGCTCGAGGGACTCATCGCCGAGGACGAGCGTCGGAGGCTCTTCCTCTTCGATTTCGATGCTCGCATCGACCGCCGCCGCGGGCTCAGGCACGGGCTCGGGCTCGACCTGAAAGGACATGGGCGCGGGCTCAGGCGCGAACTCGGGCTCGGGCTCGACCTGAAAGGACATCGGCGCGGGCTCAACCTGAGGTGCCGGCTCCTCAATGGGCGAGAACTCGACGGGCGCTGCCGTCGTCTCGGCCGATGGCTGGGCTTCGGGCACCAGAGGCTGGAATGGCGCGGGAAAGCTTTCCAGCTGCCTCACGTCGGGCCCCGGCCCGGCCGCGGCGAAGGTCTCAGGCGGGAACTGGCGAATCACCTCGTCCAGCGGCAGCAGCAGGTCGTCGGCGAACTGCCGGGCCAGCTCTTCTTCGCTCACGGCGAGCAACTGGCGTGGGAGCTGTCTCACGACGACGTCCCAGGGCACGCGCACCTCTCCCTCGCCGAGCTGAGGCAGCACGAGAGCGCGCGGGATCCGCAGCCGTCCCGGGTCGGTCAGATTGGCCCCCACGCGGTCGAGCGGAAGCAGGAAACTGTCGCCGGGCAGCTGGGAGGCGATACGGTCGAAGGAGATCCACACGACATCCGCATCGTCGCCCACCGTCGGCGGCACGACCGGCTCGTGCCCCGGCGCCTCCGGCGCCTCGAGGATAGACTCCGCGACGGCCTCGGCTGGCGGCGGAATCGTCGGCTCAGTGACAACCGCCTGCGCTTCTTCCGACGCCGCCGCGACAGCGGGCGCGATCTCGCTCACTGGAGCCGCGTGGGCTTCCTGCTCGGGCGCGAAGGGCTGGAAAGGCGCCGGGTAGCTTTCGATGCCGCGCACGTCCGGGCCAGACCCGGTCGCGGCAAACAGCTCATGCGGCAGCTGGCTGACGACTTCATCGAGGGGAAGGACGAGGCCGCCCTCTCGCAGGCCGGTCTTGACCTCGTCGTCCGTAATCGCCAGCACGTCCCGGGGAAACTGGTTCGCCACGATGTCCCACGCGACCGTCACGAGCCCTTCGCCCAGCTGGGGCAGCACGCAGTCAATCGGCACCGTCACAACACCCGGTTCCGGCAGGCTTGCGGCCACGCGGTCGAGCGGCAGCAGGAAGGTGTCGGTCGAGAACTGGGCGGCGATGCGCGAGAATGGGATGCGCACGACGGCGTCCTCGGCGATTTCCGGCGGCGCCGCCTTGGGAGCCGACATGCGCGCCTCCCACTTGCTCGCGACCTCTATCGCGGCCCGCTCCATCTCCGGATCCGGGTCGGGCGATACAGACTCCTGAGGCGGCGCCGGCGCGGCCTCATCCTGGGCGAGCGGCCAGGCTGGCCGCGATCGCGCCCAGCCCGGCACCTCGGTTGCGGCCTCCGACACGGCTTCCGGCGCCGGAGCGCTCAGGGGAGAAGGGACCGCGACGTGGGCGGCGGAATCGAGGGTCGCACGGCGCACACCGACGCCCGAGGGGCGGTCGCCGCGGCGAATGGGACTCTTGGGCGCCAGGACGCTGCGCAGCGGTACCAGCAGCAAGGGCACGACGGCCATCTGCGGCAGCGGCGGCGGAGGGAACGTGAGGGAAAGCATGCGGCCGTGGTTCAGCGGATCGAAGACCGCGGCCAGCAGCGGGGTGAGTGTGCCAAGCAGGATGTGTGCCGCCCAGAGCACAAGCGTGCCCCCGAGGAAGCCGCCGGGTGTCACGCGGCGCAGGCAGAGCACGATCAGGAGTCCGTAGAGAAGCGGCGGCGCCGCCTGGAGGGCCCACCAGGGCAGCGGCGGCAGGGTCAGGGTCACTCGGTAGCGCGTGAGCGCAAAGACGAGGCCGACGTACCCCGCGAGGCCGGCCACCACCACGAGCCACGACGCCGGTTGGCGGAAGCTCGACGAAGGCCGGCGCGCTGCGGGCCCCATCACACGACCTCCAGGAGCTCGGAGAGCGCCTTCTTGACGTAATAGCGGACCTTGCCGAGCACGGCCGGGTCGCGCAGGACCAGGGCCAGCATCGCGCTGGGGCCCACGCCGTTGAGCAGGACCACACCGTTGTCGTACTCGAGGATCAGGCTCTGCAGCCCGCCCTGCCCGAGCTCGCGGCCGATGCCGCCGGAGGACTCGGCCAGGGACGCGGCGAGGGCGCCCGCGAGCTCGGCCTCGAGCAGCATCTCGCCGGCGGATTCGATGAGGAAGCCCTCGCGGTCCACGAGCACGGCCAGCGAGACGCCGGGCAGCGCGGCCAGCGTGCCCAGTGTCGTCTTGAGGTCCGGGATATGAACGGTCGCTTCTTCGCGCGGCCCCTCTTCTGCCCGTTCCGCGGCCGCCGCCGCCGTGAAGACCTCGGAGGTGGGCTTGGGCAGCGCGGCCTCGGGCGCGGACATCGCGCGGAAGGCGATGGGAAGCAGGCCGTCGATCTTGCTGAGCAGCTCGTCGGCTGCGAAGGGTTTGCGGAGCACGTCGTTGGCGCGGACCTTGGATGCGCGCTCGAGCACGGTGCTGTTGACGATCCCGGAGATGAGGAGGATCGGCGTGGTGCCGAGTCCCGCGTGGGCCCGAACGAACTCGCAGATCTGGTACCCATCCATGTCCGGCATGATCACGTCGCAGACGATCACGTCGGGCCCCTCCTGGTTGATCATCTCCACGGCCTCGGTGCCCGATGCCGCCGAGATGACCTCGAAGCGCTTGGCCTCGAGCGCGCGCTCGACGACCTTCCGAACACTGAGGCTGTCGTCGACGACAAGGACTTTGGGCATCGCCTATTTGTCCTTCGGATGGCTAGCCGCCGGCAAGTGGTGCCCCACGCCGCCGGAGGCGCCCTCGTCGATGTCCGCGGCGATGCTCAGCAGGAGCTGCTCCACGCTGCGGGAGATGGTCCTGGGCCCCGAGGCTAGATCGGCGCGCTCGGCCCGGTTGAAGCAGAAGCGCGCTTCCTCCTCCCGCTGCGAGGTTGACACCATCGCGGCGAACGCCTTCTCGCCTGTTCGACCCGAGAACTCGGCGTGGACGACGCGGCCCGCCTCGAACACGATGGAGCCCTCGCCCCCGTGGAGGGAGAGGATGAGCCGCCCGGTCTTGCCGCCGAGGGAGATGGCCTGGGTCACCTCCGTGAGGTCCATCACACCGAGCGAGCCCTGGAACGTGGCCCGGCCGCCCTCTGCGGCGGTCTTGGCCGCGGCTGCCGCCCGCGTCGCCGCCTCGCGTCCGGTCGCCTCGGCGCTGGCGCGAGCCCGGGCGATCTCGTCGCCCGCCGGATGGCCGAGCAGATCGCCCACGCGCGCGACCACGGTGGCCACAGTGAAGTCACCCGTCACCGTCATGTCCACGCCCGCCTCGGTGGCGGCGAGCGCGATGGGTCGGTCCCGTCCGGCGAGGAGCAGGAATGGGGTGTCCTTGGTGGCCGGATCGCGCCGAACCATCGTGAAGAGCTCGTAGCCATCCATGTCCTGGACCTTGGCGTAGCTCACGATGAGGTCCGGGCGCTCCCACTCGAGCATCGTGACGGCGAAGGAGCCGCTGGTGGCGACGGCCACCTCGTAGCCCCCGTCGGTCAGCGCGCGGGCAAGTGCCGCCCGGCTGTCCTGGTTGGCGTCGACGATCAGCACCTTGGCCTTGACCATCACGTGTCCACCGTCGCTCACGAGACCCGGGCGCCGCTCAAAGCGGGCTCGCTCGGGGCGGCCGTCACGAGCGATTCCACCAGGCGAATGAAGGCCTGCTCGTCCACGGGCTTCGTGATGTAGTGCCGCACGCCGAGGCGCCGGGCCACGTTGACATGCTTCTCGCCCGCACGTGTGGTCAGCACGACGATCGGCACATCCCGGGTGTTGGGCCGGCGGCGCAGGTCCTCGATGAGCGCATAGCCGTTAACCCGCGGCATCTCCAGGTCCGTGATGATCGCCTGGACGCTCAGCTCGGTGAGCTGCTGGAGCGCGTCCTGCCCGTCCACCGCCGTGAAGACGCGGAAGCCCGCCTTCTCCAGCATCTGGCCAACGTACTTCCGGATGCTGATGGAGTCGTCTACGAGCATGACCGCACGCCCCGCCTCGGCGGCGTGCCCGGGCGCGACCCGCAGCTCGACTGCCTCCGCGGTTTCCGGGGCAGGCAGCCGCCGGCTTGCTTCGAGCAGGCGCGTGGGATCCACCAGGAGGAGCACGCGGCCCTCACCGGAGATCGTGGCGCCCGCGAACGGGCCCACGCCCTCGAGGAACTCGCCGAGACTCTTGATGACGATTTCCTCCTTGCCCAGCAGCTCGTCCACCTGGACCGCAAACGGCCGGCCGCCGCCGCGCATCACGATCACGGGCGCGTGGGCGGCCGGCTCCGAGCGCGGCAGCCCCAGCACCCGGTCCATGTGCAGCAGCTCCATCACTTGGTCGTCGATGCGGACCGTCTCCCGGTCACCCACGGAATGAATGGCCTCTGACGCCGCGTTCCGCATCGCGCTCACCGCCATCATCGGCACCGCGAGTACCTCGGTGCCCACGCGTGCCATGAGCGCGTCGGCGATGGCCACGGTCAGCGGTAGCTTGAGCGTAAAGCGGGTCCGGACGCCCACCTCCGTGTCCACCTCGATCTCGCCATTGAGCCGGCTGACGTTGGTGCGCACGACGTCCATGCCCACGCCGCGCCCGGAGGCGCGGGTCACCTCCGAGGCCGTGCTGAATCCTGGCACGAAGATCAGGTTCAGGGCGTCCGGGGTGGAGAGCGCGCGCGCCTCCTCGGCTCGCAGCAGTCCGCGCTCGACAGCTTCCTGCCGGATCAGCTCGCTGTCGATGCCGCGCCCATCGTCCTCGACTTCGACGTGGAGGAAGGCGCCCTGATGGTAGGCGCGGAGCGAGATCGTGCCCTGGACGGGCTTCCCCCGGGCGAGGCGCTCGGGCTCAGGCTCGATGCCGTGGGTGACGGCGTTCTGCACCAGGTGCAGGAGCGGATCCGCGATCTGCTCCATGATGCTGTTGTCCACTTCGGCGGATTCCCCGCGCACCTGGAGGCTCACGACTTTGCCTACCGCGCGCGCGACCTCGCGCACCTGGCGGGTAAAGCGCGGGAACAGGCGGCCGATGGGCACCATCCGGGCGCGCGTGACTTCTTTCCTGAGCGCTGCGGTGAGACGCTGAATCTGGGCGACGTCGTCGCGGACCGCGCGGAGCAGGCCTGCGTGCTGCGCTTGCACCTCGGCGATGTCGGCTGACATCTCGGCCACGCTGCGCGCGAGGATGTTGAAATCGTCGTACCGGTCGAACTCGAGCTCGGCGAAGAGGTGCGCCATGTCGCGCATGCCACCGCCCGGCTCGCCGGCGCCGCCGCGACCGCGCATGCCCGGGAGCTGCGGGTAGTGGTGCTTGCCCTCGAAGTCACGAACGGCCTGGGCCATGCGCGACCGACTGAAAAGCAGAAGCTCGCCGACCCGGTCGAGCTGCAGCAGGCGCCGGTCGAGTCGGCTGCGGGCGATCATGAGCTCGCCGACCAGGTTCATGAGAGCGTCGAGCCGGTCAAGGCCGACGCGGATGCTCGGACCCGCCGTCTCCTGAGCAATCACCGGGACCGGGCGGGGCAGCGCCTCCAGACGCGCGAGGAATTCGGGGCGGAGCATTCCGGCGGGCAGGTTGGCGAACAGCGCCTCGCGGGAAGCCGTAACGGCCTCGGCCGATCGCGCCTCGGCGGGCTCGGCGGTGATCTCGCCGGGCGCCATTTCGGCGGTCGCCAGCAGGCCGCGCAGGCCTTCGACGGCGCGCTCCAGCACGTCGCCCAGGTCCGACGGCGCGCCGCCCGCGCTCGCCAGCACCGCCTTGAGCGCGTCCACGCCTCCGAAGACGGACTCGATCACGACCGGCGAGAAGGAGATGCGGCTCTCCCTCACCGCGCTCAGGAGGTCCTCGACCTGATGGGCCACGTCGCCAATGGGCGTACAGCCGACGGTGTAGGCGGCGCCCTTGAGCGTGTGGACCGAGCGAAAGAGGCGATTGAACTCCTCCTCGCTGTACCCGTCGGCATCCAGGGCCAGTAATGACTGCGTCATGGCCTCCAGATGCTCATTGGCCTCCGGACCGAAGTAGGTGAGGATCTCGCCGCTGTCGGCGAAAAAGCGGTCCACCTCCTGCATGAGCCGGTAGGCGGCATCGGAAGGCGACGCCGAAGGCGGCGGATCGGCGACAGGGCGAGCCGCGCGCTGGGTGAGCGGCACCGCGGGGGCCCCGTCGCCTGAGCGCCTCGGCGCCATCGGCGGCGCGACAGGCGTGGGAGGCTTGGGAGCCGCGGCAAACAACCGGGCGTGGCGCGCCTTGAATCCGGCGATGCGCTCGGTGTCCTCGACGCTCTGGCTGCTGATCCGGTCGAAGAGCTCCTTGAGCAGCGCGACGGCCTCGCGGACGAACCGCTCGGTCTCGGTCCGCTCGGCGGCCCGCGCCTCCGGCGCCCGCTCCAGCAGCTGATCGACGACGGTGGCGATCTCGGAGACGCCCGGGAACCCGTGCAGGGCGGCGGATCCCTTGAGGCGGTGGCAGACGATGATCAGCGGCGCCAGCTCGTCAACGGTCGGTGGCTTCGCGCCCGAGAGAAGGGCGAGCCCCTCCTCGAGAGTCCCGGCAGTGTCCCAGGCCTCCATGAGGAAAATGCCCAGCAGGAACTCGCGATCCCGCGCCTCAGCCATGCCGCTCCACGTTCCCTGGTGCCCCCTCGCGCGCGGCGCCGATCAGCTCGACAGTTTGAATCGGGACAGCTTGGCCGTGAGCTCTTCGGCGAGCCGCGCCAGCTCCTCGGCGGTCTTGCGGCTCGTGAGCACCCCTTGCTCCGTCTGCACGGCCACGCCAGCAATGGACTGCACGGCGGTGGCCGTCGCCTCCGCGCTCCGCACCTGCTTCTGCGCGGCCAGCGAGATGTCGGCCGCCAGCTCGGCGGAGCTGTGGGAGATCTGCGCGATCTCCTGCAGTGCTTCCTCCGCCTTGAGGCTGACCTGGTATCCCGATTCCACCTCCCGGGTGCCTTCTTCCATGGCGACCACGGCCTCCTGCGTCTCCACCTGGACGTTCTTGATGAGCGCCGAGATGTCCCGCGTGGCCTGGGTCGCGCGCTCGGCCAGCTTCCGCACCTCGTCGGCCACCACCGAGAAGCGCATGCCGGCATCGCCCGCGCCGGCCGCCTCGATCGAGGCGTTGAGCGCGAGCAAGTGCGTCTGCCCGGCGATGTCCTGAATGGTGTTGACGATCTCGGAGATCTCAAGCGAGCGGTCGCCGAGGGATTTGATCTTCTTCGAGATGGTCTGCACCTCGGCGCGGATCTGCTGCATGCCGGCCAGGCTGTTGCGCACCGACTGCTCGCCCTTCTGGGCGGCCTCGAGCGCCTGGCGCGCGGCGCGCGCGCTCTGGTCGGCCGACTGCGCGACCTGGCGCACCGTCGCCGTCATCTCGTCGGTGGCCGTGTTCACGCTCATGGCCTCGCGCGACTGCGCCTGGGCGGCGGCCGAGAGCTGGGCCGTGGTGGCCATCATCTCGGTCGATCCCGACGCCACCCGCACGGCGGCTTGGCGGACGTCACCGATGACCACCGCGATCTCCTCGACCATGAGGTTGATGGCGTCCACGACGTTTCCGAGGACGTCCCAGCTGACCTCGCCGCGCTTGGTCAGGTCGCCCTGGCCGATCTCGACGACAGTGTCGAGGAACTTGATGATGTTCTGCTGCAGCTCTTCGCGCTTGCGCCGCTCGTCGTCGCGCTCGGTTTCGGTCTGCACCAGGGCGCGCAGCCGCACGATGCTGTCGTTGAACGTGGCCGTCATCTGCCCGATCTCGTCGCGGGAGATGACGGGCGCGAGGTGGGTGAGGTCTCCCTGGCCGACGCGCTGGGCCGCCGTCACGAGCGCGGTGATGGGCTTGGTGATCTGGCGGGCGAAGATGACGCCCGCGATGACGGCGAGGGCCGCGATAGCGCCGAACAATCCGAGCAGCTTCAGTCCCGCGCTCCGCGCCTCGTCCAGGATGATCGCTTTGTCCATGCCCACCCGCACGGTGCCGAGCTGGCCGGCCAGCATGGGAACGCCGACGTCGATGATTTTGCGCTCCGTGCTCTTCACCGGGTCGACGTAGGCGATCTCCCGAACCTGGCCCTTCTTGGCGGTGCCGGGAACCGAGTTCTGCTCGATGATGCCCTTGGGCACCACGGGGACGAAGGTATGGGCGATCATGTTCTGCTGTGCGTCGTACACCATGACGTAGGCGACGCCCTTGATGTCGGCGAACTGGTCGAAGAGGGCCTGGACCGTGGAGGCGTCGCGGTTGACGATGAGGTCCACGCTGGACGACGCCAGGCTGTTCGCGATGGCCGTGCCCTTGTTGGTGAACTCCGCGGTCAGGTTGGTCTCGAGGGACTGGTAGGCGAAATAAGACGACACCACCGCCAGCGGCATCAGCACAGCCAGCAGGAAGACGACGATCTTCGTTCGGAGGCTGAACCTGACTTTGGGAGTCGCCGTCCCCTCTGCCCCCTTGTCGCTCCGGGCCGTCTTCCCTTCGGGACGCTTTTTCATCGCTGTCTCTCCTCCGTCATGGGTCAGACCCTGAGGGCCACGGTCCAATCAGAGATGGGAACCCACCTCTCCCCTTCCACCCGCGTGAAATAGACGCTATCGAGCCCCTGATGGCGCTCGGGGGAGAAGGTGAGCGGGGCGCCGATGCCGAGATCCAGGCCGCGAAGCGATTCCATCGCCTGGCGGAAACTGTGCCTCGTCGGATTGGCGCCGGCGCGGCGCAGCGCCTCCACGATCACTCGGGCGTTCACGTAACCTTCCAAGCTGATGAAGCTGTACTTCTGCAAGGTGTAAACGGGATCCCGGACGGCGTCGGGCACTTGAGGGTTGTACTTGTCCATCAAAGCCCGGTATTCGACCACGCCAGGGAGCGAGACGTCATCGGGACTCGGCACGACCTGGGAGTTGATCAGGGCGCGGGTGTAATCCCGGCCAGTCGTCTTCCCATGCTTCACCAGCAGGCTCAGCATGGCGTCCGAGCCCACGAAGGAGACATTGGAGATGGGAACGTTCCAGCCGGCGTCGCGGGCCGACTTCACGAAGGCGCCGCACCCCGCATACGCGCCGGTGCAGAGAACGACGTCGCAGCCCGCCTCGCGCAGCGCCTTGACGGCGAGCCCCATATCGGTTTCAAACGTCGCGTTCCGGACGTACGTCGCCTCGGACACGATCTTGGCATTGCGCAGCGCCAACCCGCGGGCCACGCCGTCCGTGCCACTGCGGCCATACGCGTCGATCTGGTAGTAGACGCCAAACCTGCGCGCCCCAGCCTGCCAGAAGCGCTCCACGAGCGACATCATCTCCTGACGGTACGAAGCGCGGATATTGAAGATCTGCTCGACATAGGGCGATTCCCGCTGAGGCTGGGCGCCGGTGAAATTCCCCACGAGGACCACGCCCTGGTCGGCGTAGCGCTTGATCACCGGCAGCGCGCGGGTCAGGGTGGGCGTGCCGACGTAGTTCGAGAGGAAGAACACCTTTTCCTTTTCGATCAGCGTCAGGGTGTTGGCGATGCAGGGATCGGGGTCGTAGTTGTCGTCGAGCGCCACGACGGTGATCGTGCGACCGAAGATGCCGCCGCGGGCATTGACCTCGTTATAGTAAGCCTGCGCGCCGCGGTACAGCTCGGTCCCAAGGCCGGCCGTCTTCCCCTTGAAGACAGCGCTCGACCCGATCCTGATCTCGCGCGCCGTCACGCCCGGAGCGCTGGCGGTGGCTGGCTCGGAGGCCGCGGCCGCCGGTGCGGGCCGGGCCGGCGCGCCGCCGCGCGGTGCCTGACCCCATGCCGCCGCTCCGGCGCCGACGATCGAGCCACCCGCAACGCCTCCCGACAGAACGCGAAGGAACTCTCTGCGTTTCATACCGAGTCTCCTGTGGCCTGATTGTCGCCTCTCATTTGGCGAGTGAGCGCCTGGATGATCTTGCCGGCATCGAGCAGGGTCGCAACCGCCTCACCCCACTTGAGCAGCCCAAGATCGAACTCCCGGTGCGCCCCGCCCACGGCGTCGTCGAGC
Source organism: Candidatus Methylomirabilota bacterium (assembly GCA_046727155.1). Classification (GTDB taxonomy): domain Bacteria; phylum Methylomirabilota; class Methylomirabilia; order Rokubacteriales; family CSP1-6; genus DASSSH01. Next base: position 12,707 of record JBKPCB010000078.1, read on the forward strand.
GGGATGATCTCCTCGAAGGGCTCGAGCCCCAGCACGCCCTCCACCGCCAGCGCCACCTGGATCGCGCCGTCGCGAACGATCAGCGTGCGAAGGCTGCGGCCGAGCCGCTGAACCGGCAGGCCGAGCAACGGCCGGACGTCCACGATGGGGACCACGGTGCCGCGCAGGTTGGCCACGCCGATGAGCGGCGCCGGCGCCCGCGGGACCACCGTGATCTCGTCGAACACGGCCACCTCGCGCGCGCTCCGCACGTCCACGGCGAATGGCGAGCCCGCCAGCATGAACAGGCATGCGCGGATCGCCGGCTGCGCTTCGGCCGGGACAGTGGGTGTGACCGCAGGGGTGTCGATCACGATGCCTTACCTGACGAACTGGCGAACAACGCTGAGGAGCTGATCGGGCGTGAAAGGCTTGGGCAGATATTCGGCGGCACCCTGCTTCTTCCCCCAGACCCGGTCGCTCTCCTGGTTCTTGGAGCTCACGAAGACCACAGGCGTGTCCTTGGTTCGCGGATCCTTGCGGATGCCCCGCAGGACGTCGTAGCCGTTTCGGTGGGGCATCACGATGTCCAGCAGCAGCAGGTCGGGACGCTCGTCGGCGATGTGGTCCTCCAGGGCCTCCCCACCGTCATAGCTGACGACCTGGTGACCCGCGGACTTGAGAATGCCTTCGATCATCTTCAGCTCGGAAAGGGCATCGTCGACGACCATTACCTTGCCCATCTCCTGCACGCTCCCGTCGCCCCCCGGCTCGGGTCCCCAGCCCGCCAAGAGGGGGCCAAATATGGTATGCGGGGAAGGGCCACTCTACTGCAAACCCCCTACCAACACAAGGTTTTTGGCCCTTCTAGGGTCCGCCTGGCGTGGGTACACCACATAGCGTGGTTTTGGGGCGGAAACAGCCTTTATCCTGCTCTCACTGAGGCCCCGAAATCCATGAAAACCTTTGCTGCCGCCTCTATGGTGACGTGCCCTGTCAGCGCATGTGACCGACTCTGTCGAGATGGCAACAGTTGTCGGCGGAGCAAGACGAGTGGATTCGCTCCTGAAGGCCACAGCGACCCGAGAGGCAAGTCTTTTATCTCAAGGAGCCGGCCGGGGCCCCGCCTTGCCATGCCCGGGACCGTATGCTAGCGTAGGTCTGCGTTTTTATGGAACTCTCACCTGCCGTCCTCGAGCCGGGCAAGGCCTTCGTCGCTCGGGTGGCCAGTTTCCTCCCCAGCTTCCTCGGGTCCTTGGTCATCCTCCTGGTGGGCTGGGTGGTGGCCAAGTTCGTCCGCCTCCTGGTCTTACGCTTTCTGCTTGCCGTGAGGCTGGACCTGGCATCCGAGAAGGCGGGCATCGACGATGTCCTCCTCCGGGCCGACATCCGCCAGAGCCCGGCGGAGCTGGTGGCCGTGCTCGTCCAGTGGCTCGTCATGCTGATCGTGCTGATGACGGCCGTGAACACGCTGGGGCTATCCTCCGTTTCCGACCTGCTGAACCAGATCCTGCTCTACATCCCCAAGGTCATCGCGGCGGTGATCGCCCTGATCCTCGGCCTGTTCTTCGCCAATCTGCTCGCGGGCGTCGTCAAGACCGCCGCCGCCAACGCGGGCCTCGTCGAAGTCGACGCCCTGTCCTCGCTCACCCGCTACGCCATCGTCGCGTTCACCGTGGCGGTGACGCTGGAAGAGCTGGGTATCGCGGCCGAGCTCGTCCGCTCGGCCTTCGTGATTCTCTTCGGCGCCGTGGCGCTGGCCGCCGCCCTGGCGTTCGGGCTCGGCTGCAAGGACCTGGCCCGCGACTGGATGATCCGGTATCTCGACAGCGCCCGCGCCCGGAAGAAACCTCATTAGCGTTACTCGACTAAGGAGATTCGCATCCATGGCTGATACCGCGTTGCACCTGACGGAGGCGACATTCGACGAAGAGGTGGGAAAGCACCAGAACGTCCTGATGGTGGACTTCTGGGCTGAATGGTGCGCGCCCTGCCGCGCCATCGCCCCCACGCTCGAGGAGCTGGCGCGCGAGTCGGGTGGAAAGATCAGCCTCGCGAAGGTCAACGTCGACGAGCAGCCGGGTCTCGCCGCCCGCTATGGCATCCGCTCGATTCCGACCATCCTGTTCATCAAGGGGGGCAAGGTGGCGGAGACCGTCGTCGGCGCTGTCCCCAAGGCCCAGCTGAAGAAGAAGCTGGACGCCATCGCCTGAGCCGGTCGTCGATGCCGACGGTGGGGCCCGACCTGCCCCCGCTTTCTCCCTCGCGGGAGGAGTTCCGCGCGCTGGCCGGGCGCGGCAACGTGATCCCGGTCTACACCGAGATCGCGGCCGACCTGGACACGCCGCTCTCCGCCTTCCTGCGCCTCCGCCCCGGCCCCTACGCCTTCCTGCTCGAGTCCGTGGAGGGCGGCGAGAAGTGGGCGCGCTACTCCTTCCTGGGCTCCGACCCGCTCATGGTGTTCACGGCCAAGGGCAGCCGCATCAGCCTGCGCCACGCCGACGGGCACACGGAGCTCCTCCCGAGCAGCAATCCCTTCGAGTCCCTCCGCGCCCTGCTGGCGCGCTTCAAGCCCGTGCCGGTGCCGGGCCTGCCTCGCTTCCAGGGTGGAGCGGTCGGCTTCCTCTCCTACGACATGGTCCGCCACGTGGAGCGCCTGCCCGAGCTGGCCAAGGACGATCTCCGGCTGCCGGACGCCGTCTTCATGCTCACCGACAGCCTCCTGGCGTTCGACAACCTGCGCCATCGCCTCCTGGTCATCGCCAATGCCCACGTCACCAAAACGGACGCGGCCTCTCTCGACCGCGCCTACGACGCAGCCGCAGTCAAGATCGGCATGATGATGGCCAATCTCCGCAGGCCCGCCCGCTCGCCGGCCCCCCTCGCCGTTCCGGCAGTGGAGCCCCTCGTCGCCCTCGGCGAGGAGGGCTTCACGTCCACGATGGACCAGGCGACCTACATGGAGCGCGTGCGCCGCGCCAAGGAATACATCGCCTGCGGTGACGCATATCAGATCGTCGTCGCGCGGCGGCTGGACACCGAGCTGAGGGCCGATCCGTTCACCGTTTACCGGGCGCTGCGCACGATCAATCCCTCTCCGTATCTCTTCTTCCTGCGGCTCGGGAAAACCACCATCGTGGGCTCATCGCCCGAGGTCCTGGTCAGACTCGAGGACGGTCGCGTCGAGGAGCGGCCCATCGCCGGCACCCATCCGCGTGGCCGGACCGAGGAGGAGGACGCGCGGCTGGCCGAGGAGATGAAGGCCGATCCGAAGGAGCGCGCCGAGCACGTCATGCTGGTGGACCTCGGCCGCAACGACGTGGGACGCGTGAGTCGCATCGGCTCGGTTCAGGTGTCCGAGTTCATGGTGGTGGAGCGCTACTCTCACGTCATGCACCTGGTGAGCCACGTGCGCGGCGACCTGGAACCCGGCAAGGACGCGTTCGACGTGCTCGAGGCCTGCTTTCCGGCCGGGACGCTGACGGGCGCCCCGAAGATCCGGGCCATGGAGATCATCGAAGAGCTGGAGCCGACGCGACGCGGTCCGTACGGCGGCGCCGTCGGCTACATCTCCTATTCGGGCAACCTGGATTCCTGCATCACGATCCGCACCGTGGTCTGCCACGGCCGGCGCGCCTCGATCGAAGTGGGCGCCGGTATCGTGGCCGACTCCGATCCCAAGACCGAGTGGCTCGAGACCGGCTCCAAAGCGCGCGGGATGATCCTGGCCCTGCGCGTCGCCGCCCAGGAGAGCGCGGGATGATCCTGGTCCTCGACAACTACGACTCGTTCACCTACAACCTCGTCCAGTACCTGGGCGAGCTGGGCGCCACCATGCAGGTGGCGCGCAACGACGCGCTAACGATCGAGGACGCCGAGCGGCTCGATCTCGAGCGCATCGTGATCTCGCCCGGTCCCGGCAATCCGGATGGGGCGGGCCTCTCGCTCGAGCTGATCCGGCGCTTCCACGACCGGGTCCCCATCCTCGGCGTGTGCCTGGGTCATCAGGCCATCGGCCAGGCATTCGGGGGCCGCGTCGACAGGGCCCGCAAGCAAATGCACGGGAAGACCTCGGCCATCGCACACGACGGCAAGGGCGTGTTCAAGGGGCTCGAGCCGGCCTTTCAAGCGACGCGCTATCACTCCCTCGTGGTGCTGGAGGCGGGCTTCCCCGCCGAACTCGAGATCTCGGCGCGGGCCGAGGACGGCGAGATCATGGGGCTGCGTCACCGGCGATTCCCGATCGAGGGCGTGCAGTTCCACCCCGAGTCCATCCTGACGGGACAGGGCAAAGCCCTGCTCCGGAACTTCCTCGAGCTGCCCGTGCCCGTCGCGCGATGAAGAGCGCAGGAAGTTGCGCGGCCAGGCTCCTTCGCTCAAGCGCGGGGCTCGGCGCGCTCCTCGTGGGACTGGCCGCGCTCGCCTTGTTCGCGTCCGCTCCGCGGGCCGATGCGCAGCAGGCGGCCGCCCCACGCCGGATTGGCATCCTCGAATCCGGCTGGGCGCCAGCCGCACCGGCGCGCGAGTCCCTGATCGAGGTCCTGGGTGCCCTCGGCTGGGTCGAGGGGCAGAACCTCGTCGTCGAGCGCCGCTACGCGCAGGGTCGGTACAATCGGCTCACGGAGCTGGGCACCGAGCTCGTGCGGACCAAGGTGGACGTGTTGATCGCCGTGGGGGGCGACGCTGCGCGGGCGGCGCGCCAGGCGACTGCGACGGTCCCCATCGTCTTCGTCGCGGTGACATCGCCCGCCCAGGTTCTTCCCATCCAGAGCTTCGCCAAACCCGGCGGGAACGCAACCGGCTCTTCGTTCGACACGCCCCCACAGGAATTCGCCAAGCTGCCGGCTCTGCTCAAAGAGATCGCGCCGTACGCCTTTCGGCAGGGAGTGATCTGGGATCCGAACGCTCCCGGCAATGTTCCCATGGCCTCCGCCGTGCACTATGCCTACGACCAGCTCAATCTGAACCACTGGTCGCTGGACGTGCGATCCGCTCAGGGCCTCGATGAGGCCTTCACGGAGATGCGGAAAGAGCGCATCCGCGCCGTCATCGTGCTGCCGAGCCGAAGCGTTTCAGCCCTCTTGCCGCGCATCGTGGATTACATGGCCAAGAACCGGATCCCTGCCGTCTACGGCAGCCGAGACTTTGTCGAGGGCGGCGGACTTATGTCGTACGGGCCGAGCATGCCGGACGCCCAGGGTCAGGCCGCGGCGCTAGTGGATCAGATCCTCAAAGGCGCGAGCCCCGGTGACCTGCCGGTCCGGGTTCCTGTACGCTTCCAGCCCGTCGTCAACCTGCGGGCAGCCCGCGCCATGGAGCTCACCCTGCCCGAGTCGCTGTTGGGCCGCTCGGAGAAGATCGGCGAATGACCCTGCGGCCGCTGGGCGAGCTCGGCCTGATCCGCCGCATCCGGGATCGCGTGGGTCCCGCGGGGGCATCCGTGCAAACGGGGATCGGCGACGACGCCGCTGTTCTGGACGTCGCACCCGGCGCGGCGCTGCTCGCCACCACGGACCTGCTCATCGAGGATGTGCACTTCCGCCGGACGTGGGCCGCGCCGCGGGACATCGGCTGGAAGGCCATGGCGGTCAATCTGTCCGACGTCGCGGCCATGGGCGGGACGCCGCGCTGGGCACTGGTGGCATTGGCCGTGCCCGAGAAGACGGAGCCCGCGGAGGTGGACGCGCTTTACGCAGGAATGCAGGAGGCGGCGGCTCCACACGGCGTCTCCATCGTGGGCGGCGACACCTGCGCCTCGCGCGCGGGCTGGCTGATCAACGTGACCCTGCTGGGCGAGCACGCCGGCAGCCCGCGCCTCCGCTCGGCGGCCAAGCCCGGCGATGCCGTCGCCGTCACGGGCAGCCTCGGGCGGGCTGCCGGCGGCCTCGCGGTTCTCGAGATGGGCCGCCAGCCTGCCCAGGCCGCCGGCGTGACCGCGCCGCAGTGGGAAGCCCTCGCGGGCGCTCACCTCAGGCCCACGGCGCGCGTCGCCGAGGGGCGCTGGCTGGGCGCGGCCTCCGGCGTCCACGCCATGCTGGACTGCTCGGATGGGCTCAGCGCCGACCTCGGGCATATCTGTCGCGAGAGCGGCGTGGGCGCGCGCGTGGCGCTGGACCAAGTGCCCGTGGCCCCCGAGGCCCGGGCTGCGGCGAAGGCCTTGAAAGCCGACGCCACGCGCTGGGCCGTCTCGGGTGGCGAGGATTATGAGCTGCTCGTGACCTGCGATCCGGCGGCGGTGGAGGCGCTCGCGGCCGGACTGGCGCGCGCCACCGGCACACGCCTCACCGTCATCGGAGAGATCGAGGGACTCAAGGAGGGTGTGGTCTTCGTAGACTCGGCGGGCCAGCCCGTGGAAATGTCCGGCGGGTACGACCACTTCAATACCGGCACCGACCGCAGCAATGGATAACCAGACGCTGTTCGAGCTGGTGGGGCTCGGCGCCCTGCTCCTCTGCTCGGCCCTGCTCACCGGGGCTGAGGCGGCCTACTTCTCCCTGGGGCGCGCGCGGCTCAAGGAGCTCGCCGAGGAGGAGGGCCGGGAGCCGGGACCGCTGGCGCCACTCCTCAAACAGCCCCACGAGCTGCTCGTGACGCTCCTGGTCGGCATCACGCTGGTCAATATCGCTGCCTCCGCGATGGCCGCATCGGTCGCGGGCAGGCTCCTCGGCTCCTCGGGGCTGGTCGTGGCCATCGGCGGAATGATCCTTCTCCTCACCGTATTCGGCGAGGTGCTGCCCATGACCCTGGCCGTCGAGCATCCGCGCCGCTTCTCGGCCTGGGCCAACCGTCCGGTGGGATGGCTGTCCCTCCTCCTTTCGCCGGTCCGCGTCGGGCTGGGCGCCTTCACGGCGCTGACGCTGCGCCTGGTCGGCTCGGAAAGGCGCGCGGGCGAGCCGGAGATCTCCGAGGAGGAGCTCCGCACCTTGGTGGATGTTGGCGCGCGCGAAGGCGTCGTGGACCGCACCGAGCGCGAGATGATCCACAAGGTCTTCGAGCTCGAGGAGACGCTGGTGCGCGCGGTGATGGTGCCTCGCCCCGACATGTTCTGCCTCGACGTCACGACACCGCCCGCGGCGCTGCTCGACCTGCTGCGGGAGAATCTGCATTCGCGAGTGCCCGTCTTCGAGGAGAACATCGACCAGATCGTGGGCGTGCTCCACACCAAGGACCTACTGCCCTACCTGCGCGGCCTGCCACCCGACTTCGACCTGCGCGCCCGGCTGCACCCGCCCTACTTCATCCCTGAATCCAAGCGCGCCGATGCGCTCCTGCGCGAGCTCCAAGCCAAGAAGCTCCATCTGGCGATCGTCGTGGACGAGTATGGTGGCACGGCTGGGCTGGTGACGCTCGAGGACCTGCTGGAAGAGCTGGTCGGCGAGATCCGCGACGAGTTCGACGAAGAAGAACGGCTCATCCAGAAGATAGACAGCCGGAGCTTCCGGGTCTCGGGCAAGCTCCCCATCGACGAGCTCAACGCGGCCGCGGGCCTCGACATCCCCAAGGCCTCCTTCGACACGGTGGGCGGCTGGGTGCTCGATCTCTTCGGCCGCGTCCCACACAAGGGCGAGCGCAAGCAGACCGAGAGCGTGACGGTGGCAGTCGAGAAGGTCGAGCGTACCAGGGTCGTCGAGGTGCTGGTCACGCTTCGAGACGGCGCGCAGCGCGGCGAGGCGGCATGATCTACGTCTGGATCATCGCCCTGGCGCTGCTGGTGACCGCGCTCTTCTCCGCGGCGGAAATGGCCTTCATCGCCGCCAACCGGGTGCGCCTCCGCCATCTGGCCGAAGGTGGCAACCGCACGGCCGCGCGATATCTAGAGTCCTTTCGCCAGCCCGAGCACCTTCTCTCGACCGCCATGATGGGCGTGACCATCGCGCATATCACGGCCTCGACCGTAGCGACCTGGGCTCTGCTGCCGGTGGCCGGCGGCGCGGCGGCACTCGTCGTCACTGTGGCGCTCACGCCGATCATGCTGGTCTTCGGCGAAGTCATCCCCAAGGCGGTCGCGCGGGAGTGGGCCACCGCGCTCATCGTGAGGCTGTTCCGCGTCATCGAGCTGGCGGCCATGATCCTGGCGCCGCTGACATGGGGCGCCAATATGGTGGTCGGAGGCGCGCTGGCGCTCTTCGGGCGCCGACGGACGAGCACGCGGCAGTTCGTCTCTCGCGAAGAGCTCAAGCTGCTGCTCCAGATGGAACCTCAGGAGGCGGACGTGACAACTTCCGAGGCCGAGATGATCGACAAAATCTTCGATCTGGGCGAGACTGCGGTCCGCGAGGTAATGGTGCCGATGGTGGACGTGGTGGCGCTGCCCGAGACGGCGACGCCAGATGACACCGTCCGCCTGATCAGCGAGCGGGGCTTCTCCCGGATCCCGGTGTTCGCCGACCGGATCCTGAACGTGGTCGGCGTGGTCACGGCCATGGATCTCCTTCGGCGCGGCGCACAGGCGGCCGACGTGCGCGCCCTGATGCGGCCCGCGACCTACGTGCCTGAGACCAAGCGCATCGACGAGCTGCTGACCGAGATGCAGAAGGCCCGGGTGCAGCTGGTGGTGGTCGTGGACGAGTACGGCGCCGCCGTTGGGATCGTGACCATCGAGGACATCGTCGAGCAGATCGTCGGCGAGATCCAGGACGAGCACGACCGGACGCCGGACTCGGTCGAGCGGCTTCCCGACGGCAGCTACCGGGTCGCCGGGCGCGCCACCATCGACGAGCTGAACGAGGCGCTCGAATGGGACCTGCCCAAGGGCGATTTCGAGACCGTCGCGGGGCTGGCGCTTGCCACCGTCCACCGCATCCCGCTCGTGGGCGAGGTCTTCCAGGTCGGCCGCTACGCCTTCACGGTGCTGGAGGCCGACAGCCGCCGCGTCCTCACCGTCCGTATCACCCCCGGAACGCCAAAGCCAAATCCCTAGTCCCTAAATCTCGCGGGAGCCCAGCGGTGGTGCGGACGCCCCGATGAGGGCCAGAGGCCCGAAGAGGCCAAACCGCCAAAGTGAAGAAGACGACATTCAACCGTGATAAAAGATGAGCGCTTGCGCGAAGGAGCCCAACCGCACAACCAAAGTCCTCATCCAACAATCCCGCGGGAGCGTCGTTCGGATGAGCCCTTGGGCGAAGGAGCTTAACCGCAACCCATGAAGACTCACATTTAAGCGAGTTGGCAGATGAGCCCTTGGGCGAAGGAGCCCAACCGCACAACTGAAGTCTTCCACGTTTAACCTAGACAAAAGGAGCCTCGAGATGGCAGGCAAGATGGTGGAGTTCCCGAGCAACGGACAGACGACGAAGGGTTATCTCGCCACGCCAGCCTCGGGTAAGGGGCCGGGGGTGATCGTGATCCAGGAGTGGTGGGGCCTGGTCGGCCACATCAAGAAGGTCTGCGACCGCTTCGCGGAGGCCGGCTTCTCCGCTCTCGCGCCCGACATGTACCACGGCAAGACGACCACCGAGCCCGACGAGGCCGGCAAGCTGTTCATGGCGCTCAACATCACCCAGGCCGAGAAGGACCTGCGCGGCGCCGCCAAATACCTGACAGGCCATTCCTCGACGGCCAAGCTCGGCACGGTGGGGTTCTGCATGGGAGGCCAGCTGGCGCTCTTCACCGCCACGCTCAACCCTGCCGTCGGCGCCTGCGTCAATTTCTACGGCATCCACCCCAACGTGAAGCCCGATTATTCGAAGCTCTCGGGCCCGGTGCTCGGCCTCTTCGCCGAGAAGGACGGCTTCGTCAATCCTGACGTTGCGCGGGGCGTGGACGCGGCGATCAAGAAGGCGGGCAAGCAGTCGGAGATCCACATCTATCCGGGCGCGGACCACGCGTTTTTCAACGACGAGCGGCCGGACGCGTACAACAAAGCCGCGGCCGAGGACGCCTGGAAGCGCACGCTGGACTTCTTCCGAAAGCATCTGAAATAGCGTCCGACGAAAAACAAAACCGGGGAGCCTTGGGGCTCCCCGGTCGGATGTTCACTCGAAGCGACTGCGGCGTCAGCCGGCCGCGGCGGCGGCTTTCTTCTTTCGGCCCTTCCGGGCAGGTGCGGCGGCCTCACCCTTCTCGCCCTTATCCTTCTTCTCGGCCTTGGCGTCCTTCTTGGATTTCTCCTTCGGCGCCTCAGGCCGGTCCACCAGCTCCAGGATCACCACCGGGGCGCGGTCACCCGGCCGCGTGCCGGCCTTGATGATTCGCGTATACCCTCCGTTGCGCTCGCTGAAGCGCGCCGCGATGGTGTCGAACAGCTTCTTCACCACGGTGGTGTCGGGCACCATGGCCAGCACCTGCCGGCGCGCGTGGAGGGTGTCACGCTTGGCCAGGGTGACCATCTGGTCGGCCAGGCCGCGGATGGCCTTGGCCTTGGCCTCGGTGGTCATGATGCGCTCATGGCGGAAGAGCGCCACCAGCAGGTTCCGGAACAGCGCCCACCGGTGCGCCGTGACGCGCCCGAGCTTGAAACCCGCGACGCCGTGCCTCATTTCGTCCCTCCGCGCCCCAGCGCGCCCAGCAGGTTGGGGTCGATGCGCATCCCGAGCGACAGACCCAGGGCCGCGAGCGCGGTTTTGATCTCGTCGATGGACTTCTCGCCGAGGTTCTTCACGCTCTCGAGATCCTCGTCCGTCTTCTGGACGAGATCGGCCACGACGGAGATCTCGGCGTTCTTGAGCGCATTAACCGCTCGGGCCGGCAGCGGCAGCTCCTCGATGGGCTTGGCCAGGCTTTCCTGCAAGAAGCCCTGGCCGGTCGCCGCGGCCTCCTCTTCCTCTTCCTCGCGACCTGGGGGAGCCAGGTGCTTGAAGTGGTCCCGCATGTGGCTGGCGGCCTTGGTGAGCGCTTCGTCGGGCGAGACGGCGCCGTTGGTCCAGACCTCGAGAACGAGTTTCTCGTAGTCGGTGACCTTGCCGAGCCGCGCCGGCTCCACGCCGTACGATACGCGCTGGATCGGCGAGTAGGCGGCGTCAAGCGGAATGGCGCCCGCCGGGACGATCCCGGCCGGGTGTTTGTCGGCGGCGCGGTAGCCGCGGGCGACCTCGATGCCGAGCTCAATGGAGAGCGCCCCGCCCTTCTCGAGCGTGGCGATGTGCAGCTCGGGGTTGAGCACCTCGAGGCCGGTGCCTTCAGTGACGTCGGCGCCGGTGACCTCCTTGGGCCCCTTGGCCTCGAGCTGGGTCTGCAGCGACTCCCCCGACGGCACGTTGACCGCGAGCTTCTTGATGTTCAGCAGGACGTCCTCGGTCGTTTCCTGCACGCCCGGAATGCGCGCCGCGACGTCCTTGACGCCCTTGATCCGCACCCAGGTCACGGCCGAGCCGGGAATGATGGACAGCAGGGTGCGCCGCAGGGAGTTGCCCACGGTGAGGGCGTAGCCCTTCTCGAACGGCTCGGCCACGAGGCGGCCGTAGCGGTCCGAAAGGATCTCCCACTGGATCTGCTTCGGCTTCTGGAACGGAATCCTCGCCATATGCCCCTTCTTGCGGCCCGGATGCGCCGCTTACTTCGAGAACAGCTCGACGATGAGCTGCTCCTGCACCGGGATCTGGATGTCTTCCCGGATGGGGAGCCCGCGCACCGTACCTTTCTTCTCGTTGACGTCCAGGTCGAGCCACGCCGGCACGGGCGACCGGCCGGCCGCCAGGTTGTCGGCGACCCGCGCTTGCATCTTCGACGTGGGGCGCAGCTGCACCACCTCGCCCACCTTGACGATATACGAGGGGATCGACACCTTGTGCCCATTGACCTGCACGTGGCCGTGGGCGATCATCTGCCGGCCTTCGCGGCGCGAAGCAGCCATGCCCAGGCGGAAGACCACGTTGTCGAGGCGCCGCTCGAGGAGCTTGAGCAGGTTCTCGCCCGTGATGCCCTTCTCGGATTCGGCCCATGCGAAGTAGCGCCGGAACTGGGTCTCCAGGACGCCGTAGATCCGCTTGGCCTTCTGTTTTTCGCGGAGCTGAACGCCATAGGGCGTCAGCTTCGTGCGGCCCAGGCCGTGCTGGCCCGGCGGATAGTTCCGGCGCTCGATGGCGCACTTCTCGGTGAAGCAGCGCGCGCCCTTCAGGAACAGCTTGATGCCCTCGCGCCGGCACTGCCGGCAAGCCGCGGCTCGATATCGTGCCACTGGTCTCCTCCCTACACCCGACGCCGCTTCGGGGGCCGGCAGCCGTTGTGCGGAATCGGCGTTACGTCACGGATTGCGGTGATCTCCAGCCCTACGGCCTGCAACGACCGGATCGCGGCTTCGCGACCGGCGCCCGGCCCGCGCACGAACACTTCGACCTGCTTGAGCCCCTGGTCCATGGCCTTGCGTGCCGCGTTCTCGGCCGCCGTCTGGGCGGCGAACGGCGTGCTCTTGCGCGAGCCCTTGAAGCCCACGCTGCCGGCGCTGGCCCAGGACACCACGTTGCCCATCTTGTCGGTGAGGGTGACGATGGTGTTGTTGAAGGTCGCCTGCACGTGGGCGATGCCCACGCGGACGTCCTTCTTCTCCTTCTTGCGGCCGCCCTTGCGGGGCGCTGCCGCCTTCTCGTCGGGCTTCTGATTCGACTTCGCTTCCTGCGCGTCTGCCATTGGCTCGGCTCCTTACCGTTTCGGCGCCGGGGCGGCCGCGGCTGCGGTCGCTGGAGCGGGGGCGGCGGCCGCGGGCGCCGCTGCTGCCACGGGCTTCCTCTTGATCATGGCGCCCCGATTCTTGCCCTTGCGCGTGCGGGCATTGGTGTGGGTTCGCTGCCCGCGAACCGGCAGGCCCTTGCGGTGCCGGATGCCGCGATACGAGCCGATGTCCATGAGCCGCTTGACGCTCATGGACACCTCGCGCCGGAGGTCCCCCTCGACCTTGTACTCGCGCTCGATGATGTCCCGGAGGCGAGCGGTTTCTTCGTCCGTCCAGCTCTTCACCCGTTTGTTCGGGTCCACTCGGGCGTCGGCGAAGATCCTCTTCGACGAGGGGATGCCGATCCCGTAGATGTACTGGATCGCCACCTCGCCGCGCTTGTCACGGGGCAAATCCACTCCGGCAATTCGTGCCATATCTCGTGCTCCTCTGGCCGGGGCGCTAGCCCTGGCGCTGTTTGTGGCGCGGGTTCTTGCAGATGATCCGCACCACGCCCGCGCGGCGCACGACCTTGCAGTGCTCGCACCGCACCTTGATCGACGGTCTGACTTTCATATCCGCTCCTGGGTCGCTACTTGAACCGATAGGTGATCCGGCCGCGGGTCAGGTCGTAAGGCGACAGCTCGACCTTGACCTTGTCCCCCGGCAGGATGCGGATGAAATTCATCCGCATCTTGCCCGAGACATGGGCCAGCACCTTGTGGCCGTTTTCCAGCTCGACGCGGAACATCGCGTTCGGGAGCGGTTCGACCACCGTTCCCTCGACCTCGATCGCGTCTTCTTTCGTCATGCCTATGCCGCCTGCGGCAGCCGGGTCAGGATCTCCGGGCCGTTCTCGGTGATCGCGATGGTGTCCTCGAAATGGGCCGCGAGGCTGCCGTCGGCGGTGACCGCCGTCCAGTGGTCCTCGAGCACACGCACCTCCCAGGATCCCATGGTCACCATGGGCTCGATGGCCAGCACCATCCCGACCTTGAGCACGGGACCGCGCCCGGCCTCCCCGAAATTCGGGATCTGAGGCTCCTCGTGCAGCTGGCGGCCGATGCCGTGCCCGACGAAGGCCCGCACGACCCCGAAGCCGTGGCTCTCGCAATGCGCCTGGACGGCGTGGGAGATGTCTCCGAGTCGGTTTCCGACGCGGCACTGGACGATGGCCTTGTCGAGGCTTTCGCGAGTGACATCGATCAGTTCCTGGGCTCTCGCGGAGACGGCCCCGACCGGCAGCGTAATTGCGCAGTCGGCATAGTACCCCTCGACGATGCAGCCCAGGTCCAGGCCGATGATGTCGCCAAGGCTCAGCTTGCGCTTGGCCGACGGGATGCCGTGGACGATCTCCTCGTTGATCGACGTGCACACCGTGGCCGGGAAACCCCGGTAGCCCTTGAACGCCGACCGGGCTCCGCGTGCCAGGATGAAGGCCTCCACGTCCTCGTCGATCTCCTTGGTGGACACGCCGACCTTGACCACCGCCTTGAGCCGCTCCTTGACGTCGGCGAGGATCCGGCCGGCCGCGCGCATGTGCTGGAGCTCCCGCGCGGACTTGAGCACGATCATCGCGCCACGCTCTCCTTCACCGACCGCCGGATCGCCGCCGCTATGCTCTCCACCTTGCCCTCGCCCGGGATCGCGGTTAGCAGGCCGCGCTGACGGTAGTAGTCGAGGAGCGGCGCCGTCTGCGTCTGGTAGACGTCGAGGCGCTTCGCCACGGTCGCCTCGGAGTCGTCTTCGCGCTGGTAGAGCTCCCCGCCGCACTTGTCGCACCGCCCCGCCGCCTTCGGTGGGGCCGAGACCAGGTGATACGCGGTGCCGCATTGGCGGCAGACCCGGCGCCCGGTGAGTCGGCGCAGAAGCTCGGCCCGCGACACCTCGAAGAAGATCACCCGCTGCAGGGCCTCGCCCCGGCGCTGGAGCAGAGCGTCCAGCGCTTCGGCCTGAGCCACCGTCCGCGGGAAGCCGTCCAGCACGCAGCCGTTCTTGGCGTCGGGCTGATCGAGCCGCTCGCCCACGAGGCCGATCACCACCTGGTCGGGCACGAGCCCGCCCGAGTCCATGTAGCGCTTGGCCTCGAGGCCCAGCGAAGTCTTGTTCGCCGCAGCCTCGCGGAGCATGTCGCCCGTGGCGATCTGGGGGACTCCCCACTCGGCCGCAAGCGTCCGAGCCTGAGTGCCCTTGCCAGCGCCGGGCGGGCCCAGGAAAACGATGCGCAGGCTCATGCGTTGACCCGCGCCTTCTTCCGCAGGAAGCCCTCGTAGTTGCGCATCAGGAGGTGGGACTCCATCTGCCGGACGGTGTCCAGCGCCACCCCGACCACGATCAGGAGGCTCGTGCCGCCGAAGTAAAAGGGCGTGTTGAACCAGCGGATGAGAAAGTCCGGCAACACCGAGATCAGCGCCAGGAACACCGCGCCGGGCAGCGTGATGCGCGTGAGCGTCTTGTCGATGTACTCGGCGGTCTTCTTGCCCGGCCGCACGCCCGGGATGAAACCCCCGTACTTCTTCATGTTGTCGGCCAGATCGATCGGATTGAACACAATGGCCGTGTAGAAGTAGGCGAAGAAGATGATCAGCGCGCAGTAGAGGACCGTGTAGGTGAAATGGCCCGGCGACAGCGCCTCTGAGATGTACTGCATCCACGGGTGGTGGATGAAGCGCGTCAGCGTGGCCGGGAAGAGGATCAGCGACGAGGCGAAGATCACCGGGATGACGCCCGCCGTGTTGATGCGCAGCGGGATGTGGGTGGACTGCCCGCCGTACATCCGGCGGCCCACGACGCGCTTGGCGTACTGGACTGGGATCTTCCGCTGCCCCTCCTGCATCAGGATGACCGCCGCGGTCACCAGCACCATCATGATCACGAGCCCGATGAACACGAACAGCTTGAGCTCGCCGGTGGCGATCAGGGTATAGGAGGACACGATGGCCGAGGGCAGCCGCACGACGATGCCGGCGAAGATGATGAGCGAAATGCCGTTGCCGATGCCCTTCTCCGAGATCTGCTCGCCCAGCCACATGATCAGGGCGGTCCCGGTGGTGAGGGTCAGCATCGTGAGCAGCCGGAAGCTCCAGCCCGCCTCCGGCACCAGCACCGCGCCGCTATTGCTGTGCATGCTCTCCAGCCCCACCGCGATGCCGAAGGACTGGACCAGCGAGAGCACGATGGTGCCGTAGCGCGTGTACTGGGTGATCTTCTTCTTGCCGGCCTCGCCCTCCTTGGCGAGGCGCTCCAGGGCCGGGATCACCACGGTGAGCAGCTGGAGGATGATGGAGGCCGAGATGTACGGCATGATTCCCAGCGCGAAGACGGTCAGCCGCCTGAGGTTGCCGCCGGAGAAGAGATCCACCATGCCGAGCAGCGTGCCCTGCACCTGGTTGAAGAACTCCGCCAGCGCAACCGCGTCGATACCGGGGGTCGGGACGTGGGCGCCCAGCCGATAGGCGGCAAGCAGGCCCAGCGTCACGAGCACGCGGCGCTTGAGCTCCGGAATCTTGAAGATGTTCTGGAAGCTCAGGAGGCCTTCGATCACTTCTTGGCTACCTCGGGCCGTGTGGGCAGCACCTCGACGCGGCCGCCGGCCGCCTCGAGCTTTTGCCGGGCGGACCCGCTGATCTTGTGGGCCTTGACGGTGAGCGCGTGGGCCACGGCGCCGTCGCCCAGTACCTTGACCGCGCCGCGCCCGGACTTGCGGATCAGCCGGGCGCCGACCAGCGCGTCCGGATCCACGACGCTCCCGGCCGGGAAGCGCGCCGACAGATCCTTGACGTTGACGATGGCGAAATCGGTCTTGCCTCCGTAGGGCAGAAAACCGCGTTTGGGCAGGCGGCGATAGAGCGGCATCTGGCCGCCCTCGTAGCCCGGACGGACGCCGCCGCCAGACCTGGCGTTTTGTCCCTTGTGACCCTTACCCGACGTCTTGCCGTGACCCGAGGACGGGCCTCGGCCGATGCGCTTTCGACGCGTAACGGCGCCGGCCGCCGGACGCAGGTCTTCGAGTCTCATTTGGCGCTCCTCGTTCCCTTGGCCCCGGCTCGCTTCGCAGGCTTCTGCTCGGCGGCAGACCCGCCCACGGCGGACGCGGTGGACACGGCGGCCTCCTCTTCTGCCACCGTCAAGCAGAACGGCACCAGGCGGATCATCCCCCGGATGGTCGGCGTGTCGTCGTGCTCCACGCTCTGCCGGATATGGCGCAGCCCGAGGGCCTTCACCGTGGCCTCCTGCTTCGGGTTGAGGCCGATGAGGCTCTTGACCAGAGTGATCCTGAGCCTATGAGGCACCCGGCGCCTCCTGGCCATCGCCGTCGCTCGATTTCCGCCGCGCGGCGAACGTGGACTGCAGCCGCTTCAGGCGGCGGAACGCGTCCATCGTGGCCTTGAGCACATTGTGGGGATTATTGGTGCCCAGCGTCTTGGTCAGGATGTCCTGCACTCCGGCTGCCTCCAACACCGGCCGCACCGCCCCGCCGGCGATGACGCCTGTGCCCTGGGAGGCCGGCTTGAGATACACCCGCGCCGCGCCGAAATGGCCCGTGATCTCGCAAGGGATTGTCGTGTCCTTGAGGGGCACCTGGATCAGGTCCTTCTTGGCATGCTCCACCGACTTGCGGATCGCCTCGGGGACCTCCCGGGCCTTGCCCAAACCCACGCCCACATGGCCGCGGCCGTCCCCCACGACGACCAGTGCCGTAAAAGAAAACCGCCGGCCGCCCTTGACGACCTTGGCGACCCGGTTGATGGCGACCACCCGGTCCGTGAGATCCAGCGCGTTCGCGTCGATCTTCGCTTCAGCCACTCACTGCCTCCTGTTCGATACCCTGGCGGGCCTAGAAACCCAGGCCGGCGGCGCGCGCCGCCTCGGCCAGAGCCTTGACGCGCCCGTGGTACTGATAACCGCCGCGATCGAACACGACCTTGGTGATGCCGTGGGCCTTGGCCCGCTGCGCCACCAGCTCGCCGACCACCTTGGCGGCGGCGACATTGCCGCCGACCTTGAGCTTCTGCCGGAAATCGGGCGATCGGCTGTCCACCGACACCAGCGTCCGACCGGCCGTGTCGTCGATGAGCTGGGCGTAGATGTGATTCAGGCTCCGATAGACGGCGAGGCGGGGCCGTTCGGCCGTGCCCCTGACTGCCTGCCGGATGCGGAGATGCCGGATCTTCCGCCCCTCGATCTTGTTGCCCGTGAGCATTATTTCGCCCCTGCCTTCTTGCCAACCTTGCGACGGATGTACTCGTCCGCGTACTTGATGCCCTTGCCCTTGTAGGGGTCCGGCGAGCGCAGCCCTCTCAGCTTGGCTGCCGTCTGTCCGAGCAGCGCTTTGTCGGCGCCCCGCAGCGTGATGGATACCTGCTTTTCCACCTCGGCCTGGATGCCGTCGGGCAGGGGGAAGATCACGGGATGCGAGTACCCGAGCGCCAGCTGGAGGCTCTTGCCCTGCAGCTGCGCGCGATAGCCGATCCCGACGATCTCGAGCTTGCGCTCGAAGCCTTCCTTGACTCCGTGGACCATGTTGGCCAGCAGCGAGCGGGCCAGTCCGTGCAGCGCCCGGACGTTGCGGTGGTCCGAGGGACGCTCGACGGTGAGCACGCTGCCCTCGAGCTTGACCGACAGCGGGGTCGGGACGGCCTGGGCCAGCTTGCCCTTGGGCCCCTCGGCCCGCACGGTATTGCCGTCCACGGCGACCTTCACGCCCTGGGGCACCGGGATGGGTTTCTTGCCGATTCTGGACATGGCGCTCCTACCAGACGTACGCCAGGACTTCGCCGCCGAGCTTCTGCTTGCGGACGTCCCGGTCCGTCATGACGCCGCGGGAAGTCGAGAGAATGGCGACCCCCATGCCGCCCAGGATGGACGGGATCTTGTCCTTGGCCACGTACACGCGCCGGCCGGGACGCGAGACGCGGACCAGGCCGGAGATAATCCGCTCATTGCCCACCCCGTACTTGAGGTACACGCGCAGCGTCCCCTGCTTATTGTCCTCGATGAAGCGGAAGTTCTTGATGAACCCTTCCTCCTTCAGGATCTCGGCGATTTTGACCTTCAGCTTGGACGAAGGGATGTCCACCTTCTCGTGCTCCGCGCGGCTCGCGTTGCGGATGCGGGTCAACAGGTCGGCGACCGGATCGCTCATCATGTCTGGGCGGCTCCTACCAGCTGGCCTTGACGATGCCCGGCACCTCGCCCTTGAGGGCGAGCTCGCGGAAGCAAATGCGGCACGTCTGGAACTTCCGCAGATAGCCCCGGGGCCGGCCGCAGATCTTGCAGCGGGTATAGGCCCGCGACTTGAACTTCGGCGGACGCTGCTGCTTCATGATCAGCGCGGTCTTCGCCATGCTTAAGACTCCCTGAAGGGCACGCCCAGGTGCGTAAGAAGGGCCTTTGCCTCTTCGTCCGTCCGGGCCGTGGTCACCATCGAGACGTCCATGCCCCGAACCTTGTCCACCTTGTCGTATACGATCTCCGGGAAGATCACCTGCTCCTTCAAGCCGAGGTTGTAGTTGCCGCGGCCGTCGAAGCCCTTGGGCGGCACGCCCTTGAAGTCTCGGACCCGCGGCAGCGCCACGTTGACCAGCCGGTCGAGGAACTCGTACATCCGCGGGCCCCGCAGCGTCACCTTGCAGCCGATGGGCACGTTCTCCCGCAGCTTGAAGTTGGCGATGGACTTCTTCGCCCGCGTGATGATGGGCTTTTGCCCCGTGATCGCCTGCAGGTCCCCGGTCGCGAAGTCCAGCACCTTCGCGTTCTCTTTCCCCTCGCCCACGCCCATGTTGATGACAATCTTCTCGAGGCGCGGAACCTGGAACGGGTTCGTGTAGCCCCGCTCCTTCATCAGGGCCGGGACCACCGCGGCGTTGAAGCGGTCGCGCAGCCGCGGCGGGACATCGCCGCTGACCTTGGCCCGCTTGGCCGGCGCTCCGGGCTCCGCAGCCGGCGCGCCCTTGCCGGGCTTCGCCTTGGCTCCGGGCTGCGGCGCCTTCCCGCCCTGGGGGCCTTTCGGCGCCTGCGGTTTGTCCGACTTCTTCGCCTCAGCCATGGTTCCTACGCCTTGTCGATGTGTTCGCCGGACTTCTTGGCGACCCGGACCTTCTTGCCGTCGGCCAGCATCTTCACGCCGGTCCGGGTAGGTTTGTCGCTCGCGGGATCCACCAGCATGACATTGGACAGGTGAATCGCCCCTTCCCGCTCGATGATGCCGCCCTGCCGGAGCTTCTGCGTCGGGCGCTGATGCTTCTTGATCATGTTGATCCGCTCGATGAGGACGCGGTTCTTCTCCGGGAGCACGCGGAGCACCTTGCCCCGCTTGCCGCGCTCCTTCCCCGCCACCACCATCACCGTGTCGCCCTTCCGCACGTGTGCGATCGCCATAGCCTTCTCAGATCACCTCGGGAGCGAGCGAAATGATCTTCGTGAACTGCTTGTCCCTGAGCTCGCGCGCCACCGGCCCGAAGATTCGGGTGCCCACGGGATTGTCGTCGGGCTTGAGCAGCACCACGGCGTTCCGGTCGAAGCGGATGTACGAGCCGTCCTTCCGGCCGACCTCTTTCACCGTGCGCACCACCACCGCCCGCGCGACCTCCCCCTTCTTGACCGTGCCGTCGGGCACCGCTTCCTTTACGGCGACGATCACCACGTCCCCCAGGGACGCATACCGCTTGTTCGAGCCACCCATCACTCGGATGCACTGGGCCTTCTTGGCCCCCGAGTTGTCGGCGACGTCGAGCATTGATCTCGGCTGGATCATGGTCGGGCTCTCGGTCCGCTAGGACGCGCTCGCCAGGATCTGACGGATGCGCCACCGCTTTTCCTTGGACAGCGGCCGCGCCTCCTCGATCAGCACCCGGTCGCCCACTTTGCTCGCATTCGTCTCATCGTGCGCCTTGAGGCGCTTCGAGCGCCGCACCACGCGCTCGTAGCGGGGATGGCGGTAGACGCGCTCGATGAGGACGACGCGCGTCTTCATCATCTTGTCGCTCACCACCACGCCCTCTCGGGTCTTTGTCTCTGCCACGGTTCTCTCCTAGCGCTTCGAGCCGGTGAGCTCGCGCTCACGAAGGACGGTCTTCGCCCGGGCCAGGTCGCGGCGCGCCTGGCCGACGCGCGAGGGATTCTTCGCGACGCCCATCGACAGCTGGAATCTCAGGTTGAAGAGCTCCTCGCTCAACTCCTTGACTTTCTGCTGGAGCTCTTCGCCGGACATCTCGCGCCACTTTTCCGCCTTCATGGTTGCCTCAGAGCGCCCTGGTGCGGGATACGAACTTGGTCTTGATGCCGATCTTCTGGGCGGCGAGCCGGAAGCCCTCGCGGGCCGTCGCCTCGTCCACGCCCTCCATCTCGTACATGATCCGACCCGGCTTCACGACGGCCACCCAAAACTCCGGGTTGCCCTTGCCCTTGCCCATCCGCGTCTCGGCCGGCTTCTTGGTCACCGGCTTGTCCGGGAAGATCCGGATGAAAATCTTCCCTCCGCGCTTCACCGAGCGCGCCAGCGAGACCCGAGCAGCCTCGATCTGGCGGTTGGTCACCCATCCGGGCTCGAGCGCCTTGAGCCCGTAATCACCGAACGCCAGGCTCGAGCCGCGCTGAGCCTTGCCCTTCATGCGGCCGCGCTGGGCCTTGCGGTATTTGACGCGCTTGGGCATCAGCATCGCGGTCTATGCCTCGGCGATCTTCTGCGCCGGGAGCACCTCACCCTTGAAGATCCAGACCTTGACGCCGATGGCGCCGTAGGTCGTGTGAGCCTCCGCGAGGCCGTAGTCGATGTCGGCGCGGATCGTGTGCAGCGGCACCCGCCCGTCGCGGTACCATTCCCGCCGCGCGATCTCGGCGCCGCCCAGCCGACCGGCGCAGGCGATCCGGATCCCATCGGCCCCCAGCCGCAGCGCCGAGGTCACGGCCTTCTTCATCGCCCGGCGGAACGCGACGCGTTTCTGTAGCTGCAGGGCCACGTTCTCGGCCACCAGCTGGGCGTCGAGCTCCGGATGAACCACTTCCTCGATGTTCAGGTACACCTCTTTGTTCGTCCGGGCCTGGATCTCGTTCTTCAGCTTCTCCACCTCGGCGCCCTTGCGGCCGATGATGATGCCGGGCCGCGCCGTGAAGATCGTGATGCGGGCCGAGCTGGCCTTGCGGTCGATGTCGATCCGCGAGATCCCCGCGTGATAGAGCGAGGACTTGATGTACCGGCGGATCTTGTGGTCCTCGTGCAGCAGCGCGGCGTAGCCTTTGGTGGCAAACCACCGCGAGCTCCACGTGCGCGTGGCTCCGAGGCGGAAGCCGATCGGATGCGTCTTCTGGCCCATGGCTATCCTTTTGCCTGCCGCGGCGCTGGCGCAGGCCGCGGAGCCGGGGCCTGCCGCCGCGCCGCTGGCGTCCGCATCCCGGCCGGCGTCTCGTCGCTCAGCTCGATGGTGAGATGACTGGTCCGGTGCTTGATGAAGTAGGCGCGGCCCATGGCCCGCGGAGACACCCGCTTCATCGACGGCCCGCCGTCGGCAACCGCCTTGACGACGCGGAGATCGTCGAGATCCCGCACCTGGTGGTTGTGCTCGGCATTCGCGATCGCCGATCGCAGCACCTTCTCGATGAGGCGCGCCGCGGCCTTCTGGGTGAACTGGAGCACGGCCAGCGCCTCACCCACGGACTTGCCCCGGATGTGCGCGAGCACCAGCCGGGCCTTGGAGGCCGGCACCCGGATGAATCGCGCCCTGGCTTGCGTCCGCATGTCCCTAGGACTTCCCCGTCGGAGAGATCGCGGCCTTCTCCGCCTGCCCGTGCGCCTTGAAGGTGCGCGTGAGGGCAAACTCTCCCAGCCGGTGCCCGACCATGTTCTCGGTGATGTAGACCGGAATGAACTTCTTGCCGTTGTGCACGGCGAGCGTGTGACCGACGAACTCCGGGATGATGGTCGAGCGGCGCGACCAGGTCTTCAGCACCTTCTTCTGGCGCGATCGGTTGAGCTCGGCGATCCGGCCCTCGAGCCGTTCCTCGATGTATGGTCCCTTCTTCGTCGAGCGTCCCATATCTGCCCCTATTTGGTCCGGCGGCTGACGATGTAGCGGTCCGACGGGCGCGCCCCGCGCCGCGTCTTGTATCCCTTGGTCGGCTTGCCCCACGGCGTCATCGGGTGGTTGCCCTTGCCCTTGCCTTCGCCGCCACCCATCGGGTGATCGACGGGATTCATCACGGTGCCGCGCACCGTGGGCCTGAATCCCTTCCACCGGACCCGTCCGGCCTTGCCGATGGAGACGTTCTCATGATCCAGATTGCCGACCTGGCCCACGGTGGCCATGCACTCGAGCTTCACCTGCCTGACCTCGCCCGACGGCAGCTTGATATTGGCGTGGTCGCCTTCCTTCGCCAACAGCTGCGCCATCGTGCCGGCGCTGCGGCAGAGCTGGCCGCCCTTACCAGGCTGCAGCTCCACGTTGTGCACCATCGTGCCCAGCGGCATATTGCGCAGGGGCAGGGCATTGCCCGGGAGGATGTCGGCCTGGGGCCCGGACATCAGCACGTCGCCGGGCTTGAGCCCGAGCGGGGCGATGATGTAGCGCTTCTCGCCGTCCCGGTAGTGCAGCAGCGCGATCCGGGCGGACCGGTTCGGGTCATACTCGACGCCAGCTACCACGGCCGGGATGCCGTACTTCTCGCGGCGGAAGTCGATCTCCCGCAGCATGCGCTTGTGCCCGCCGCCCCGGTGCCGCACCGTGATGCGCCCGTAGACGTTGCGGCCGTTGGTCCGTTTCTTCGAGCTGAGCAGGCTCTTTTCCGGCGTCTTCTTGGTGATGTCCTCGTTCGTCACGTACGTCAGGTACCGGCGCGCCGGCGACGTGGGCTTCTGAGTGCGGATTCCCATGGACCTTACGCCCCCTCGACCAATTCGATCTTGTGGCCGGGCTGCAGCGTCACCATGGCCTTCTTCCAGCTGCGACGCCGGCCCTCGAATTTCCCCATCCGCTTCCACTTGCCCTCGTGGAACGCGGTGCGGACATCGGCCACCTTGACATTGAAGACCTTTTCGACCGCCTGGCGGATCTCCACCTTGTTGGCGTCCGGTGAGACCTCGAAGGTCACGGTGTTGAGCGCTTCCTTCTGCTGCATGCTCTTCTCGGTCATCAGCGGCCGCACGAGCACGATTCGTGGATCTCTCACGGCCGGCTCCTCCGCGCGGCCTTGGCCGGGCGCGTCTTCGGCTGCGACGATTCCGAGCCGGCCGCCGCCGTCCGGCCGCTCTTCGCGAGCGCCTCGGTCAGGCCGAGCAGCGCGGCCTTCTCGAACACCACGCGGTGGCTTCTCAGCACCTGATAGACCGAGGTGTGACTCGCCGTCTCCACCTGCAGCCACGGCAGGTTGCGGGCGGCACGATCCAGCGCCTGGTCGCGCTCTGCGACCACGAGCAGCGTGGGGCCGGGGAGCACGCCCAAGCCCTTCAGCCGGGCCGCCAGCGCTTTCGTCTTTGGCTCGCTCACTCCCAGACGGTCCACCACCGACACTTCGCCGGAGGCGACTTTGGCCGCGATGGCCTCGCGGAGCGCGGCGCGCCGCATCTCTGTCGGCATGCGCTGGGTGTACGTGTGCGGCGTGGGTCCGAAGGGCTTGCCGCCGCCCTTCCACTGCACGGCACGGATGGAGCCCTGGCGCGCCCGGCCCGTCCCCTTCTGCCGCCACGGCTTGCGGCCGCCGCCCGAAACCTCGCTGCGGCCCTTGGTATCGTGGGTGCCGACGTGGCGCGCGGCAAGCTCGCGGAGCACTGCCTGGTGGAGCAGCGGGACGCGCGGAGTGGCGCCGAAGACCTCGGACGACAGCTCGAAGGTCTCCAGCGTCTTGCCCTTTTCGCCGAGCACCGGAACGCTCGCCATGCTCACTTGGCCTCTTTTGCCTTCTGCTGCTGTGCCTTCGTCTGCTTGACGCTCTTGCGCACCATGAGCAGGCCGCCGATCGGCCCGGGAACCGCACCGCGGACCAGGAGCATGTTCTGCTCCGGCAGCACCCGCACCACCGGCAGGTTGAGCACGGTGCGGCGGTCGCCGCCCATCCGGCCCGGCAGGTGATGGCCCGGCCAGACGCGGGATGGGTCGGACGAGGCGCCGATCGAGCCCGGCGCCCGATGGAACATGGAGCCATGGGTGGCGTCACCGCCGTGCCAGCCGAAACGCCTGACGCCGCCCTGAAAGCCCTTGCCCTTGCTCTCGCCCACCACGTCCACCAGCTCGCCGGGCGCGAAGATCTCCACGGTCAGCGTTTGGCCCACCTGGTAGCCCGCGACGGCCTCAGTCTTCTGGAGCCGGATCTCGCGCAGCACCTTCATGGGCGCGGTGATCCCCGCTTTCTTGTAGTGGCCCGCCATGGCCTTGGTGGCGTTCTTCTTCTTCGGCTCGAAGCCGAGCTGGAGAGCGTCATAGCCGTCCTTGGGCTTGGTGCGCACACCCACCACGGTGCACGGCCCCAGCTCGACCACGGTGACGGGGACGAGATTGCCGTCCTCGCCGAAGACCTGGGTCATGCCCTTTTTCCGGCCGATCAGCCCTTCCTTCATCGCCATGGTGGATTGCTCTCGGGTCTCCTGGGTCCTACAGCTTGATCTCGACGTCCACACCCGACGGCAGATCGAGCTTCATCAGCGCGTCCACCGTCTGGGGCGTCGGATCGTGGATATCGATGAGGCGCTTGTGCGTCCGCATCTCGAACTGCTCGCGAGAGGTCTTGTCCACGTGGGGCGACCGCAGCACCGTCCACCGGTTGATGATTGTCGGCAGCAGAACCGGTCCCGTCACGCGCGCACCGGTCCGCCGCACCGTCTCCACGATCTCCTTCATCGACCGGTCGAGGAGATGGTGGTCGTAGGCCTTGAGACGGATACGAATCTTCTGGTCCGCGGTAACGGTGACCATGGCTCCTTACTCGACGATCTCGGCGACGACGCCGGCCCCGACCGTGCGCCCGCCCTCCCGGATCGCGAACCGCAACTCCTTCTCCATCGCCACCGGCTGGATCAGCTCGATCGTCATCGTCACGTTGTCCCCCGGCATCACCATCTCCACCCCCGCCGGTAAG
>JBKPCB010000079.1:0-13459 GCA_046727155.1 Candidatus Methylomirabilota bacterium
CCGGCGGGCCGGTGACGCCCAGCACATACGCGCGGCCCGTGCGTCCGTGGATGGCGCGCATGATCTCCGGCACGTCGGGCGAGCGGTTCTCGACTCGGGTGATCAGGCGAGCGAGCGCCAGCCGGTCGCCATCGAGCATTCGCTGAACGAGGGTCACGGCTCAGATCCGGGTGGGAGCGAGGTGTTCCTGGGGGAAAGGCACGCCGCGATTCTAGCAGATTCGCCGGAGGTGGAGCACGGCGGACGGCCCAGGAATCGCCTAGTGGTCGCGGACGAAGGTCAGGTCGGTCTCGAGCTGGATGTCGTTTGCGAGCTTGAGCGTCAGCATCTCCGGGATCGGAATGCCGTGGGCCGTCAAGGTCGTGGCGAACGTGGCGCGGACCTTGAGATTGTCCGCCGTGAAGCCCCACCGCTTCTGATCTTCCTTCTCGAGCTGATCGCGGGTGAGCTTGACGTAGGTCACCCGGGCATCGGCGACGAGGTTGACCGGCTTGCCCTTGATCGTGAGGATGCCCGAAACCTTCGCCGCCGCTTGCTTTCCGGGCTCCAGTGGTCCGGTGACTTCCACGCTCTTGATCTCGAACACGGCGTACCGATTCGCGTCTCCGGCCGCGGTGTCGAGATACTTGGGACCCTTCATGTCCGCATCGCGCTTTTCCACGCCGCTGCTCAGCGTGTCGAGGTTCACCCTGATCGTGCCCCTGGCCCCCTGAGGCTTGGCCGGATCCACGGTCAGGTTTCCGGTGACACCGAGTCCCGCCGTGTTGCCGACGATGGTCTCGAGCGGCGCATCGGCCTTGAACGTCGCCCGTGAATAATTGGGCAGCATCTTGAAGCTGATGGGATCGGCCGTGGCGAAGCCCGGCCACGCGGCACAGGCAATCAGGACGAGGAGAGACAGATTCTTCCGGAGCATCGATGAGATCTCCTTTGCGCGCGCGAGGACGGGTAGGCCGCGAACCACCCTGTGTCGGCGAGTCAACCGCTCAGCCCGCCTGTTTGTTCCCGGCCGGCTGGCCGGCGGCGTGGGCGGCGAGCCGCGCCTCCATGACGAGAGCGTCTTCACCATTGTCGAAATAGTATCCCTTCCGGCGGCCGATGACCTGAAAGCCGAAGCTGCCGTAAAGGCCGATCGCTCCCGCATTCGTGGGCCTGACTTCGAGGAACACGAGCTCCACCCCGCGGCGGCGCGCCCCGTCCAGCATCGTTTCGAGGAGCGCGCGGGCCACGCCCCGCCGCCTGAAGTCCGGCTGCACGGCGAGATTCGTGATGTGGATCTCGTGACCGATCTCCCACAGGCAGAGATAGCCCACGATGCGCGCCCCGGCGCGCATGACGGTGCAGTGGGCAACGCGATTTTGGCTGAGCTCGTAGCGAAAGGCCCCCGGCGACCACGGCGTCTGGAACGAGGCGCGCTCGATGGACATGACCTCGTCCAGGTCGTCGAGCGTCATGGGCGCCAAGGCGAAGGCCGGCTCAGCCATGCTTCTTTCTCAGCTCGGCCTCGGAGGGCCGGAGATAGAGCGGGGTCAGCGCCTCGCCGGCGACGCCCTGTCCCGATTCGAGCATCGCGTGGCCGAGCTCGCCGACCACAGCCGGAGAGGGCAGCGAGTGGGCCGGCGAGGCGACTCGAATGTCGGCGCCGAGGTGGACAAGAAAAGGCTCGCACGCCGGCACGCCATCGCCCAGCACGATGACCGGAGCGGCGAGCCGCTCGATGGCTGATTCGGGTGGGAGCGCTAGATAGTCCCACTCGCGCTTCATCGCGTCGCCGGTCCAGCGATAGAGCGAGAGATACACCTCTCCCTTCCGGGCGTCGACCAGCGGGCACACCGGCCACTCGGCGAACGGGAGCGTGGCGGCGAGAGCGTCGAGCGTGGGAACGGGGGCGACAGGCACGTCGAGGGCAAGCGCCAGCCCCTGCGCCGTGGCCACGCCGACCCGCAGGCCCGTGAAGGAGCCGGGACCGATCGAGACGGCCAGGCCCTGGAGGTCCTTGATGTCCCATCCGCAGTCCCGAAGGAGCTGGTCCACGACCGCCATCACACGCTCGGAATGGGTGAGGGCGATATTGAGCACGCTCTGCCCCACGACGCGGCCGCCGTCCAGCAGCGCCGCGCCGCCGGCCAAAGTGGCGGTTTCAAGCGCCAGGATCTTCATGAGAGGCCAGTGTAACACGCCGGCTTTTCGCCTACTGCGGCGCACACTTTCGAGTTGACAAGCCGCCGGGCGCACCCGCATCCTGAGAATCCTGATGGCCCCGCCGCCGCGCAAGACAGACGCCCAGATGGACGCCGAGGTTCGCGAGAAGATCCACCTCGAGATCCTCAAGCGGACCGGGGCCTACCACGCCAATGACCACATCCTGCTCCCCTCGGGACATCACACCAGCGAGTACATCGAGAAGACGCTGGTCACGACCGAGGCCTCCTTCACCGAGGGGCTGGGCGCGGTCATCGCCAAGCACTTCGCCCAATGGCCCCTCGACGTCGTGCTCTCGACCGGGCCGGGCGCCCTCATCCTGTCCCATTGCGTGGCCCGCGCCCATCCCTCGCGCCCGATCCTGGTCTATGGCACCAAGGGCATCAATGCCGGCAGACGCCGAGTCACCCTGCCCGTCGAGTTCCATCGGCTGATTCAAAAGGGCACCAAGGTCCTGATCGTCGAGGATCTGGTCAGTTCCGGCACCACCGTCAGGCTGCTCACCGAGCTGGTCGAGGGCCTCGGTGGGCAGGTGGTGGGCGTCGGGGCGCTCTGGCGGCGCACGAAGAAGGGCGAGATCGATGGCAAGGAGGTCTTCAGTCTCGTGAGCCGGGATTTTCCGACGTACCCGGCCGACGCGTGCCCGCTCTGCAAACGAGACGTTCCCCTCAACCAGGAGTTCGTCAAGCGCCGCGAGCACCGCCGTCCTTCTTCGGCTCAGGAGCCGAACTGACCAACGACTGGGGCCCCAAGATATAGGGGCCGATCCCGCCGAATCCCCCGCCTGGAGTATTTTCCGCTTGACAGCCTTCTGACCCTCCCCTAGAGTCGCGGATAACAATCTTCCGCGGGACGCGCGGGGACCGGGAGGGGGGTGACACGATGAAGAAGAAGAAGGCGGCGAAGAAGAAAAAGAAGAAGTAAGGCGCCGCTCATGGCGCTCGGCCCTGTCGGCCCCATCCCGGCAGGGCCGAACCATCTCAGAACGCTCTCGACGGGAGTTACCGCTTCGCGACGGGCTTGATGGCGGGCTTGACGGCCTTGGGCTTGTCGCCTTCCTTGATGAGCCCTTTCACCTCGTCCATGAACTGCGAGATGTCCTTGAACTGGCGGTAAACCGACGCGAAGCGGACATAGGCCACCTGGTCGAGCTTCTGCAAATGCTCCATGACGATCTCGCCGAGCTCAAGGCTGGTGATCTCCTTCTCTGCCCGCTCGTGCAGCCTGGCCTCGATATCGGCCACGACGTCGTCCACCGCCTGGACGCCGACCGAGCGCTTCTCGCACGACTTGAGAATGGAGCCCCGCAGCTTCTGCCTGTCGAAGGGCTCGCGCCGCCCGTCACGCTTGACCACGTGCGGCAGCACGTCCTCGATGTACTCGTAGGTCGTATAGCGCCGGTGGCACTTGAGGCAGGCGCGGCGCCGGCGGATGAACTCCCCGTCCCGGCCGACCCGCGAGTCCACCACCCGGTCCTCCGTATGTCCGCAGAACGGGCATTTCATCGCGCTACCTCAGCCGCTCGGCGTAGAGCGGAAACTGGCCGGTCAGCTCCTGTACCTCGCTGCGCACCGCGGCTTCGACCGACGTGTTCCCCAGGTTCGTGAGCACGCGGTCGATGAGCGCCGCGATCCTGGCCATCTCGGGCTCCTTCATCCCGCGCGTGGTGACAGCCGGCGTCCCCAGGCGAACGCCACTCGTCACCGTTGGGCCCTTGGTGTCGAAGGGGATGCCGTTCTTGTTGACGGTGATCCAGGCCCGGTCCAGCGCCTCCTGGGCATCCTTGCCCGTGATGCCTTTGGGCGTGAGGTCCACGAGGATCAGGTGAGTGTCGGTGCCGCCCGAGACCAGCCGGTAGCCCTTGGCCAGCAGGGCTTCGGCCAGCGCGCGCGCGTTCCGCACGATCTGCCCCTGATACTCGCGCCACTCGGCCGTCTGGGCCTCGCGGAACGCCACGGCCTTGGCGGCGATCACGTGCATGAGCGGGCCGCCCTGTATGCCGGGGAGAACGGTGCGGTCGAGATCCTTGGCGTAGCGCTCGCGGCACATCACCATGCCGCCGCGCGGGCCGCGCAGCGTCTTGTGGGTGGTGGTCGTGACGAAATCGGCGTGAGGCACTGGCGAGGGATGGAGGCCGGCGGCGACAAGTCCCGCCGGATGAGCGATGTCCGCCATGAGCGCCGCGCCAACCTCGTCGGCGATTTCGCGGAACGGCTTGAAGTCGATGGCGCGCGGGAAGGCCGAGCCGCCGGCGATGATGAGCTTGGGACGGTGCTGCCGCGCCAGGTCCTGAACCTGATCGAGGTCGATCAGCTCGGTCTCGCGCCGGACGCCGTAGGCGACGATCTGATAGAGCTTCCCCGAGAAGTTCATCGGGCTGCCGGCCGTGAGATGGCCGCCGTGAGCCAGGTTCGGGCCGAGCACGGTGTCCCCCGGCTTGAGCATCGTCATGTAGACGGCCATGTTGGCTTGCGTGCCCGAGTGAGGCTGGACATTGACGTGCTCGGCGCCGAAGAGCTCCTTGGCCCGCGCGATGGCCAGCTCCTCCGCGATGTCGACGACCTCGCAGCCGCCGTAGTAGCGCTTGCCCGGATAGCCCTCGGCGTACTTGTTCGTCAGCACGGAGCCCACCGCCTCCAGCACGGCCTCGGACACGAAGTTCTCCGAGGCGATCAGCTCGAGGTTGCGGGCCTGGCGCTCGGTCTCGGCGCGAATGGCCTTGGCGATCTCGGGATCGACCTGCTCAAGCCTTCCCATGGAACTCCTGGGGAGTTCGGTCCCCGGCGTGGCGGCGCTCCAGATCGGTGATCTTGCTGAGGCGGCGGCTGTGACGGCCGCCCGCGAACTCCGTCTCGAGCCACAGCTTGAGAATGTCCACGGCCATGTCCGACTCCATGAGCCGCCCGGCAAGCGCCAGCACATTGGCGTCGTTGTGCTCGCGGCTCATGCGGGCCGTGAACCCATCGGAGCACAGGGCCGCACGGATGCCCGGCACCTTGTTGGCCGTCATGGCCATCCCGATCCCCGTGCCGCAGACGAGCACGCCCCGCTCCACCTTGCCATCGGCCACGGCCTCGGCCACCTGGACCGCGTAGTCGGGATAATCGACGGACTCGGAGCCGTGAGTTCCCAAGTCGAGCACCTGGTACCCGCGATCGATGAGCCAGCCTTTGAGGGCTTCCTTGAGCTCGAATCCGGCGTGATCGGCCCCGAGGGCGATGGTGGAAACCACGGGGAAACCTTACGCTCCCTCGGGGGCGGGTGTCAAGACAGCACCACATATGGGGGGCAGTCGGCGGGAGCCATCCCCCCGCCCCGTTAGAGATCGGGCGAAACGTGATGCCCCAGGACGTGGTCTCCGCGATGGCGCCCGAGCGCCTTGCCGTACCGGCGAGTCATCTCGGGCATGATGGTCTGCCCGGCCGGCGCCCGCTCGAGCCCGAATACCGTCCGGGAGAAATTGAGCCCCTTCTGGATGGCCCAGATGCGCTCGTGCTCCTGGGGCGGCAGGATCTCGGCCGGCTCGCCCACGGCGATCCAGCCGATGGGCACCGTGGCGCCGGCGGCCACGACGCTGTTGACGTGAACCACGCCGTTGATCCGCACCTCGCTCCGCGTCCCGAGCCGAGCCCCGTTGAAGATCGAGGTGTTGGTGGCGATGAAGACGGAGTCTTCCACCGTGCAGCCCGAGAGATAGGCGCGCGGCCCGATGAGCACGTGATCGCCCACGCGCGCCGGGTGGCGCCGCGTGCCGCGGATCACGGCCTGCTCCATGACGATCACGTGGGAGCCGATCGTCACAGGGCCGCCTTCGGCCGCCAGCACGGCGCCGAACAGCACGCGGCTCTCGGGACCGATGGTCACGTCCCCGCATACCGTGGCCGTGGGAGCGACATAGGCCGTCTCGTGGATTCTCGGGCGCTTGCCCTCATGCTCGAGCAGCATGATTGAACCTCCTTCGTGTCGGCGGGCGGACGTTCATGGACGCTCTTCCGCTCGGCCGGCCAGCACGGACTCGGGCACCAACGCAAGCAGCGCGGTGAGCTCCTCCATGAGGGCGCGGCGCCGCGAGCGGAGATGCCGATGGAGATCACGATCGACCAGGAACCGGAACAGGCCGCGCGCCTCGCGGATCACGCGGCCCAGCCGCTCGGCCCAGGTCAAGGCGAAGAAGCCGGTGGGCAGGAGCGCGACGACGAAGACCGCGAGCAGCCATCCGCCGCCAAGCCGCCATGCCGTCCAGCCTTCGGCGATCCAAACCGCGGGATAGAGGATCAGCGCCGCGGCCAGCTTGAACGTCGCCTCGGCGTCGGGATCGGGCCGCGCGAGGCGCGTCGCCAGCGCCGTCAGCCAGTACGCGGCCGCGTGATTCACGAGCCCCCACGCGGCGAGCGGCAGCCCCAGGAGCAGCGCCCCAGCCTGGCTCAGGGCGTAGCCCGCCACGACGCGCGGCGGATAGGTCTCGGCGAGCTGCCGGCCGGTGAGGCCGGCGCTCTCGAGATCCTTGACGTAGCGCTCGAGCCGGCGGCGCAGCGTCGCCATTCGCTCCGGCTCACGCGTCAGGAGATAGCGGTAGGCCCGCGCCGCCCGCTGCCGCCACTCGGCGCGCGCCGCCGGGTCGTGGGCGCTTTCGGGCCGCTCCTCGCGCCAGACGGCTTCGGCGTGTTCGACGAGGCGCAGCGTGTGACGGTCCTCCACCTCGACGATGAGCCGGCGCAGCGCATCCGCGAGCCGTTCCGTGAGTCGGCGCGCCGCCTCCTGCGGCTCCGCGGCGGCCGCAGTCACGCAGTCCTCGCTTGGGACGGGCTCACCGACCACGACCAGCGCCCAGCCGGTGCGGAAGGTTCCAGGCTCGTGGAAGAGCAGCCCGACGGGAAGCAGGGTGACGGGCTCCGCGCCTTGGGCCCGAGCCGCCAGCAGCATCCGCGCAGCGCCCGTCCGCACCGGCATGAGGGTCGGCTCGGGCTGGCTCACGCCTTCGGGGAAGATCAAGATGGCCCCGCCGCCGCGCAGCGCCTCGGTGACCGCGGAGAACATCGCCAGGTTGCGGGCCGGATCGTCGCCCGCCTCCTGACGGCGATGGACGGGCACGGCGCCAAGCAGCCTGAGGAACGGGCCGATGAGCGGATGGTGGAAGAGCGGCGCCTTGGCCACCGGCATGAGCGGCCGGGGCGCCTTCGCCAGCAGCAGCAGGCCGTCCACCAGGGCATTGTGGTGGTTGGGGGCGACGATGAGCGGACCGCACGTGGGAATGCGCTCGAGCCCCACGGCGTCCACGCGCCGGTAGAAGAGGCCCACGAGGAGGCGCGAGAGCGCTCGGACCAGTGCGTAGCCCGCTGCCGGCGGGGCGGGCCCTTGCCTCACTCGGACAGCGACCCCTCGACGCGAGAGGAGCGCGGCGGCCGGCCGGGGTAGAAGCCCGCGCCGGGCGGGAAATCGAACGTCTCCTGCGTCGCGGCCTCGACGCCGGCGGCGATCAGCCGCTCGAGGTCCAGCCGGCTCTCGACGCGAGCCACCTCCTCGCGGCTCATCCGCGTGTCGGGATGTTTGGGAACAAAGAGCGTACAGCAGTCCGCGTCGGGCTCGATGGAGATCTCGTACGTTCCCAGCGCGCGGGCCTGCTCGGTGATCTCGATCTTGTCCATGCCGACGAGCGGGCGCAGCAGCGGCAGCTCGGCGACCTCGCCGATGCGGGTGAGATTTTCCAGGGTCTGGGACGCCACCTGCCCCAGGCTCTCCCCAGTCACGAGGGCCAGCGCGCCGGCAGCGCGGGCGAGGCGCTCGGCGATGCGAACCATCAGGCGGCGGTAGACGACCACGCGCGCCGGCGGCGGCACCGTCAGCACCACCTCGCGCTGGATCTCGCCGAACGGGACAAGGAAGAGGCGGGAGAAGTACTGCCACTGCGTCAGCCGCTCGACCAGCTCGCGCGCCTTCTTTTGCGAGACGTCCGGCAGATACGGCACGCTGTGGAAGTGGACAAAGATCACGCGGCAGCCGCGCTTCATGAGGCGCCAGGCGGCGACCGGGGAGTCGATCCCACCCGAGAGCAGCGCCGCCACGGTGCCGCTCGCGCCTACCGGCAGCCCGCCCACGCCGCGCCGGCGGTCGGCGTACACGAATCCCTCGTTCGGAAGCACCTCGACGTGCACATTGCACTCCGGCTGCTCCAGATCCACGCGGCACTCCGGCCGCAGGGTGAGCACGTGGGCGCCCAGCTGGCGGTTCATCTCGGTGGACGTGAGCGGGAAGGTCTTGAAGGCGCGGCGCGCGGTGATCCTGAACGACGCGAACCGCCGATCGGCGATGACGCGCTCGACGGCCCGCTTCAGCGCCTCTGGCGAGACGGAGGTCCGCAAGGCCAGCGCCCAATTGGCGATGCCGCAGACGCGATCGAGCCGAGCCGCCACCGCGGCCGGATCGGGCACCCGGCCCAGATCCAGCACGATACGGCCCGACAGCTGCAAGACCCGCACCGGCCCCAGGTCGCCCGTCGCCCGCAGCAGGTTCTGCTGCAGGTGGCGGAGGAAGAGCGGCCGGTTGCCGCGCTTGAGGCTGATCTCGTGGTAGTGGACGAGGGCGACCGGCGCCGTCTCGGCGGCGGCCATCAGTCGGCCTCGATCGTCTTCGGGTGCTTCGAGCGGCGGCGGTAGACGGTCTTCGGCACCTCGACCTTGGGGGGCTTGCGCGGCATGGGCTTCCTGACTCGGGCGTGGACGGGCTTGCGCCGCTTCACGCGCCTAGTATATCGCGTTCGGAAAAGTACTCACGCCGGCATGACGGCCGGCGGCCTTGTACATCTTGACACCGCCCCACGCGCCACCCGCGATGCCGTCGTGGAGCGCCCAGCTCCGCCCGCGCACGGTAAGCTCGGCGCCGGGCTGGCGGAATGACGACGAGCCGTCGAGGGCCTGGCGCAGCCCGCCGCCGTCGGCGAAGCCCGCCTCTATGCTGTCCATGACATCCCGACCCATCAGATAGCCGCAGCCCCGGCGCTCGTAGAGCACCGCGGAGTGATAGAACAGCGGCTCGATGAGGAACATCTCCTTGCCGAGCAGCCGGCAAAACGCCTCCATCGAGTCCAGCACTCGCGCCAGCAGCCGCAGGCCACGACGCACCTGCCCCGGCGCCAGCCCATCCTTCATCGCCCGCCGCTCCTCGTCGACATTGCGCGAGATCGTGCCGAAGAGCGTGTCGCGCCCGTCCGGATCGCGGTCGATGGCATATCGCGGCCCGTCCGGATCGGTGATCTGCACGAAGGCGAGCTCGGGCACCGACAGCGGTGACATCTCGACGTCCACGAGCAGTGCGGGATCGCGGTCCTCGGGAGAGGAGCGTACCTCGACCCTCGCCCAGGCCGACTCCGGCGGCGCGGTGATTCGCACCCGCCGGCGGCCGTCGGGCCCGCAGAGCGTGGCCGGGCTGATACTGAAGCGATCGAAGAGATGCTCGGGGACGAGCCGAGAATAGAGCGCGTGCGCGACGTCCTGTGGGAGCGCGTTGATCTCCCGGATGGAGTCGAGCCGGAGGCCCTCGGCGCGCGCGTCCATCTACCGGCGTTCCAGCGCGGCCAGCAGCCCGCGGGCGCGTCCCAGCTCCTCGGGCGTATTGACGTTCATGAAGACCAGCTCGGGCGCCCGCAGGCGGGCCACGTCGGCTTCCGGAATCTCGAGCACGCGAACCTCGTCGAAGAAGCCGACGATCTTGAGCTGGCCGGCCGCGAGCCGCGCTTCGATTGGCGCCAGGCAGCCCTTCCCATAGCAGGCGTGAAGCGTCTCCAGCTGGGTCCCGACTCGAGGAATGACGACGTCGGCTTCCCCGGCCCGGCTCGTCACCAGCCGCGCGACCGCGGGAACGAGAAAGGGCATGTCGCAGGCCACGGTGAAGACCGCCGCACTGGCCGCCGCCTTGAGGCCGGAGTAGATCCCGCCCAAAGAGCCGTGGTCGGGGAAAATGTCGGGCACCATCGGCAGCCCGAGCGAGGCGTAGAGCTTCGGGGTATTGGTAACGATCAGCGCCTCGTCGGTGACCGCCCGGACGACCTCGACCACGCGGTCGATGATGCGCCGGCCGCCGAGCTCAAGCAGGGCCTTGGGCTGCCCGCCCATCCTTGTGCTCTTGCCTCCGGCCTGGATCACGCCCGTGATCTTCACAGACGCACCAGTCCCTGACGCAGGATGCGAGGCGGCCACACCGTGCAGTCGGCCACCGTGGACGCCGGCCCGCCGGCCGTCGGCCCGCCGTCGAGAATCAAATCAAGCCGGTCGCCGAAATACTGCCGCACACTGTCCGCCGTAGTCGGCGCTGGATGGTCGCTCGGATTGGCGCTGGGCGCGGTGACCGGCAGCCCGGCCGCGCTCACGAGACCGAGCGCGACGGCATGGCCCGGAATCCGCACACCGATGGTCCCGGTGCCGGCCGTCAATTGAGACGGCACGTGCGGCGCGGCTCGGAGCACGAGGGTGAGCGGACCCGGCCAGTGACGCGCCATCAGCTCCCGGGCGCCGGCGGAAATCTCAGGCGCGAGGGCTTCCGCCATGGCCACCGAGCCGACCAGCACGAGCACGGGCTTGGATTCCGGGCGGCCCTTGACCGCGAAGAGGCGGCCGACGGCGTCGGAGTTGAGCGCGTCCACGCCGAGCCCGTAGAAGCTCTCGGTGGGGAAAGCCACCATTCCGCCCCGTTTGAGCGCCACCGCGGCCTCGTCCAGCGCCTCGCGCCCGGGCGCGCGAGGATCCACCGCTACCGTTCGTGTCACCGACGGTCAATCGCCTTTCGCCCGATGTCTTTTCGGAAATGGGCACCATCGAAGTGGATCCGGTCCACTGCCGCGTAGGCATTGGTGACGGCCTCGCGCACGTCACGGCCGAGAGCCTGTACCCCGAGGACCCGCCCGCCCGCGGTCACGAGCCGGCCGCTCTCGAGCGCCGTGCCGGCGTGAAAGACATTGACGCCCCCGGCAAGGCCGCCATCGGGATCGAGTCCCCCTTCCCGGTTCAGTCCGGAGATCGGGCGGCCGGTCTCGTACTTCCCCGGATAGCCGGCCGATGCGAGCACCACGCAGACGGAAGTATCGGGCCGCCACCGAAGCGCGGCGGGAAGCCCGCGCCCGGCCGCCACCGACTCGAGCAGCGGGAGCAGGTCTTGGTCGAGGCGGGGGAGGATAGCCTGGCATTCCGGGTCGCCGAAGCGGCAGTTGAACTCGATCACCCGCGGCCCATCGCGCGTCACCATCAGCCCCGCGAAGAGAACGCCCGCGTAGGGTGTCCCCTCCTTCGCCATGGCGGCAATCGTCGGCCGGACGATGTCGGCCATCACCCGCTCCTGCATCGCCGCGTCCATCACGGGCGCGGGAGAGTACGCGCCCATCCCTCCCGTATTCGGTCCCGCGTCGTCGTCGAAGACGGTCTTGTGGTCCTGCGCCGCAACCAGCGGCAGGACGCTCGTGCCGTCGGACAAGGCGAAGAACGACGCTTCCTCGCCCGCCAGGAATTCCTCGACGACCACGGTGAGACCCGCCTCGCCGAACACCCGCTCTTCCAGGCAGGCCGTGACGGCGCGGTCGGCTTCTTCCAGGCTCCGGCAGACGATGGCGCCCTTTCCCGCGGCGAGCCCATCCGCCTTGACCACCACGGGAGCGCCCAACTCGCGGCAGTACTGGCGCGCCGCGCGGGCGTCGGAAAAGATCCTGAACCGCGCGGTGGGGATCCCGTGGCGCGACATGAGGTCTTTGGCGAAGGCCTTGGAGCTCTCGAGCCGGGCCGCGGCCGCGCTCGGCCCGAACACCGCGACGCCGGCCGCGCGGAACCGATCGGCCAGCCCCAGCGCCAGCGGCAGCTCGGGCCCGACCACGGCGAGATCCACGTGCTCGCGCCTCGCCAGCGCGAGCAGGTCGTCCAGCGCCGTGTCCTTGACCGGCACGCATTCGGCGTGGCGGGCGATGCCGGGATTGCCCGGAGCGGCGATGAGGCGGGTAAGCGCCCGGCTCTGGGAGATCGTCCATGCCAGCGCGTGCTCGCGACCGCCACCACCGACCAGGAGCACCCTCATTCGTCCGCCTCGGGCTCGACCGCGGCTTCGTCGAGATGCGAGCGCGCGATCTGGGCCCACGGGCTGCCCAGATCCAGCTCGAGGTACCGGCGCCAGTGCACGGCGGCGCTGTCGCTGCGGCCGGCCTTGCCGAGCACCCCCGCCAGATTGAAGTGGGCGTCGGCGTAGTCGGGCTCGAGCTCGAGCGCGCGCCGGTACCAGTGGATGGACGAGGGGAAATCTCCCAGGTCTTCGTAGAGCGAGCCCAGGTTGAACGCCGCCTGGCAGCAGGTGTCGTCGGCCTGGAGGGCCGCGCGGTAGCAGTCCCCCGCCCGCTCGTAATGCCCCATGCGGTGCTGGAGCAAGCCGAGGTTGTTCCATGCCGCGGCATAGGCGGGATCGATGGCGATGACGCGCTCGTAGGCCTCGACCGCGGACTCCCAGCGCTCGGGATCGCCGTCCCATTCGGACGCGCGGGCGAACCAGACCTCTGCGGCCTCGGCGGGCGGGATGATCGGGCGGACCATGCCCGTGGTCAGCGATTCGCGCGTTTCGCGCTCGAGGTCGCCCACGCTGAAATCGAGCAGCGCCTGGCCAGTACGCGGATCGAACCGGAGCCGATCCTGCTCCATCACGATGCGCTGATCGTCCACCACCAGCCGCAACTCGGCCAGCGGCACGTCGAGCTCCGGCGCGAGCCGCCGGACTCCGCTCAGCGCCTCGCGCACCTGGCGCACCGACGCCCCGCCTTCGAGCAGCCCCGCCGCCGCGCGGGCGGCGACGAGCTCGCGGAAGCGGTAGCCGATCCCGTCGTCACGGAGCAGCCCCAGCCGCTTGAGCTGGCCGCGTCGCTTCGGCGTGAGCCGCAGCAGCCGCGTCAGCTCGCGAAGCGTGAAGACGCGTTCATGCTGAATCATTCTGTTACAAGGCGAGGTCGGCGTGTGGGCCTGCGCCGGGGCCGGGGATGCCTCCCGAGACCCGTTGCCTGCCGTTCGTGGTCGTGGCCGTTCGAGCTGAGCGGCCCTGCCGCGAGGCGAGTGCTGAGTTGATCGGCGCCCCGGCGCCAGCGCAAGCCCACATATGCCCTCTAGTGCTTGAAATGGCGAACCCCACACACCACCATCGCCATCCCATGCTCGTCGGCCGCGGCGATGACGTCCGCGTCGCGCACCGAGCCGCCCGGATGCAGCGCGGCGGTGGCGCCCGCCTCGGCGACCACGTCGAGTCC
>JBKPCB010000080.1:0-9927 GCA_046727155.1 Candidatus Methylomirabilota bacterium
CTACTGCTCCAACGGCGTGATCCAGGCGAACATCAACCCCAATACCAGCGTCCAGGTCTATGCGCCGGAGGCTTCCGTGTGGGGAGAGGAGTACATCACCGAGAAGGTCGAGACCAAGGCCGGCTGGCAGTTTCCGAGCCCGGACGAGGACTGGATGCGGGGCTATCCGCAAGAGATGGCGGACTTCGTCGACGCCGTCGCCCAGGGCCGGGAGCCGCTCTCGGGCAGCCTGCTCGCGCGCGAAACCGTCGAGGTCATCTACGCCGCTTATGTCTCGGCCGAGGAGGGGCGGCGCGTCGATCTGCCGCGCTGAGCCCGCGAGCGCGCTTGACTCTCCGGCCGCGATCGGCCTAGGCTGAAGTCCACTCCCATGGCCTTGTCATTCCAAGGGCTGCACCCGCACTTCGCCGCCGAGGCGAGTCGGGTCGATCTGCGCCAGGTCGACGATGGCGAGTCGCTCACCAGGATCCGCGCGGGGATGGACGAGTACGCCGTCCTCGTCTTCCGTGAGCAGCCGTTCACCGACGCGGAACAGCTCGCCTTCGCTCAGCGGCTCGACGGCCAGCTCCACACCAAGACCGGAAGCAGTGCGCTATACAAGAGCCGGCTGGGCAACGAGGCGCTTTCCGACATCTCGAACATCGGCGAGGATGGCGAGATTCTCGAATCGCAGGATCGCCGCCGGATGTACGGACTCGGCAATCGCCTCTGGCACACCGACGCGTCATTCCAGGATCCGCCGGGCCGCTATTCGATGCTCTCGGCGAAAGTCGTCCCCCCGGTCGGGGCGGAAACCG
The DNA here is from genome assembly GCA_046727155.1 of Candidatus Methylomirabilota bacterium. Lineage (GTDB taxonomy): Bacteria > Methylomirabilota > Methylomirabilia > Rokubacteriales > CSP1-6 > DASSSH01. Next base: position 798 of record JBKPCB010000080.1, read on the forward strand.
AGTTCGCCGACATGCGGGCCGCGTATGACGCGCTGCCGGCGGAGACGAAAGCGCGGCTCGAGGGCCTGCGCGTCCATCACTCGATCGCGCACTCACGCGAGACGCTCGGCTTCGAGTTCTCCACGGGTGAGCAGGAGGCCCTCAAGGGCGCCATCCACCCGCTCATCCGCACGATCCCGCGCTCGCAGCGTCGCTCGCTCTACCTCGCCTCCCATGCCTCACGGGTGATCGACTGGCCGGTGCCCGAGGGGCGGCTGCTCCTGCGGGATCTGATCGAGCACGCAACCCAGCGGGAATTCGTGTACCGGCATTCGTGGCGCGTTGGGGATTTCGTGATCTGGGACAACCGCGCCACGATGCATCGCGGGCGGCCGTTCGAGGATACGACGTACCGCCGCGAGCTCCGTCGCGTGACGACCCTGGATATCGAGCAGCCCGCCCCCGTCGCCGGCCGCCCCTAGGGCGACGAGCGGCCCGCCCGGGCCTCCGCAGTCACTTCCGCTCACGATCTGCCAGGTCGCGGGCAGTGCCATGTAGCCCTTCTCGCTGGTGGCGCCGGCTGCGCGAGATGGTCGTAAATTACAGGGGCGCCAACGCGAGCGGACGGGCCAAAGAGGCACTGGAACGCCTCGTCGGTTGACATGGCAAGAAGAACGCCGCAGTATCGGTGACACCTACATAATGGAGAGCAAAGATCCACGGAGCGCGTTCGCCGGGAAAGGGGCGCAGACGCCGCAGCGGGGCGCCGAGCTGCCGCCGCCCGCCCCGACCACAGCTCCGGCCCCCGCGGCGGCTCCCGCGCCCATTCCGCTGGTCCCCGAGTCGGACGCGCCGAAAATCGCCGCGTTCACCCGCTTGCACGACTACCTGACCTACACCCGCGAGATCGGGGGCTCAGACCTGCACATCAACGTGGCGGCTCCCCCTTTCATCCGGAAGTACGGTCGTCTCGTGCCGCTTCCGCACGCGCCGTTCACCGCCGCAGAGACCGAAGTGCTTCTGTTTGAGATTCTGACCGACGAACAGCGGAAGCACATCCACGGTGACGCCGAGCTGGCACTCGACTTTCGCTACAACATCCCAGGCCAGGGCCGGTACCGCAGCTGTATTGTCAAGCAGCGGTCGGGGTGGGACGGTTCCTTCCGGGTGGTGCAGTCCCGCGTTCCGTCTTTCCAAGAATTGGGCCTCCCCGAGCAGCTGCAGCGCCTCACCGAATTCAATCAGGGGCTCGTGCTGGTCACGGGGCCGAACGGCTGCGGCAAGTCCACCACCCTGGCCGCGATGGTGGAACTGGTGAATCAACACCGCGACGAACACATCATCACGATCGAAGATCCGGTCGAGTTCGACTTCACGCCAGCCAGATCTCACATCAACCAGCGCGAGGTCGGCTCGCACACCAAGGGGTTTTCGCAGGCGCTCCGAGCCGCGCTGCGCGAAGACCCGGACGTGATCATGATCGGCGAGCTGCGCGATCGCGAGACCGTGTCGCTGGCCATCACCGCGGCCGAGACCGGACACCTGGTGTTCGCCACGATCCATACGACTTCGGCGGCGCGCACGATCGATCGGATCCTCGATGCGTTCCCGCCGGACGAGCAGCCTCAGGTGCGCAGCATGATCTCGGAGTCCATCAGGGGGATTCTGTGCCAGCAGCTCATTCCGCGCAAAGACGGCAGCGGGCGCGCCTTGGCGCTGGAAGTCTTGGTGAACACGCCGGCGGTCGGCAACCTCATTCGCGAGCGCAAGCTGTTCCAGATCCCCTCGATCATTCAGACGTCGCGCCAGCTGGGGATGATGCTGCTCGACAACTCGTTGCTGGATCTCGTGAACCAAGGGGCCATCGATGGTGGCGAAGCGTACTATGCCGCGGACAAGAAGGAGTCATTCCTGAAGTGGGCACCACGGATAGACGGTATCGTGGTCCAGGCTTGAGCGGTGGCGCTGATCGATCGGCTGTTCAGTGACATGCTTGCCAAGGGCGGGTCGGACTTGCACCTCGCCGAAGGGCAACCCCCCAAGATCCGCCAGCACGGCCGGCTGACTACGCTCGATCACCCGGTTCTGACCGCGGACACGATGCGCGGCTACCTTCAGGAAATCTGCCTCCCGGAGCGCTGGGAGCGTTTCCTCGAAACGGGCGACCTCGATTTCGCGTATGCCTTTGGGACCGTCGCGCGCTTCCGATCAAACTACTTTAACCAATCACACGGCATGGCGGCAGTGTTCCGAACCATTCCCGCCACGATCAAGACGCTCGATGAGCTGAACCTGCCACCGGTGCTGAAGACCATGAGTCTATTGCGGTCCGGACTGGTGCTGGTGACCGGCCCGACAGGGTCCGGGAAATCCACCACACTCGCTGCAATCATCGATTTGATCAACCAGACCAGCTCACGCCACATCCTGACGATCGAGGAGCCCATCGAGTTCGTCCACCCGACCAAGAAGTCGATCATCTGCCAACGCGAGGTCGGCACCGACGTGAATTCGTTTGCCGACGGATTGAGAATGGCGGGGCGCCAGGATTGCGATGTGGTCTTGGTCGGTGAAATGCGTGATTATGAAACTATCTCACTCGCGGTCAGTGCGGCAACGATGGGATCGGTCGTATTCGGAACCTTGCACACCAATTCAGCCGTCAAGACGGTGGACCGGATCATCGACGTGTTTCCGGCCGCGCAGCAACCCCAGATTCGATCCATGCTGGCCGATTCGCTCAAGGGCGTCTGTGCCCAGATTCTGCTCCGCACGGCGGATGGGAGTGGCCGGATCGCTTGCAACGAGATCCTGCTGTCGAACTCCGCGCTGTCGAACTCCATCCGCGAGGGCAAGACGACCAACATTCGGAACATCATCCAGGGCGGCAAGGGCCAGGGGATGCAGCTCATGGACGATATGATCCAGAAGTACCTGAGCGAGCGAAAGATAACCCCTGAAGAGGCCTACATGAAGGCCACCGAGAAATCCCGCTTCGGCCAAGTTGCAACGCAGGCGTGATACCGACCGGCGTGTAGGCAACATAAAGGCCCTTATCGGACCCGAGCCAAACGGCACGCCGGCCCGCACAGCTGCCCACAACCTCATCGCGCAAATGAGCCGGCTCTGTTACAACACTCCACGCGTCTAACGGCATGGCTCTCGACGTCTCAGAACGTAAAGCGGCTGCCGACGGCGGATGGCGTGACTACTGACTCGCCGAATGTATTCAAAAGAGCCCAGAGGGCGCGCCATCCGGTGCAATGTGCCGGCATGATCTGCTGGAGCGCAAACTGTCGCAGATCCGCCATGGTGTCGGGAATCAGCCGCTCCATCGCCGCGCCGGCCAGATGCAAGCCTCCGAGCACCCCATACAGCGGCACATCCGGAAACGCCTCACGGGCGTTCAGAAGGACATTGACGATACCGGCATGCGAGCATGAACTGAAGACGATGAGGCCCTTCCCTTGCACGTTGACTGCCACGTAGCGTTCGTCCAGGATCAGGGGATCAGGCTCCCAGGGCTGATCCACCGCCCGTCTGCAGAGATGATCCGGACGACCCTTTTCGAAGCTCGATACCCTGGGAATCTCGCCGCTCAGGTAGAAGCAGTCTTCGAGCAACGACCGTGGGCCACCACTATTAACCACCTGTGCGCCGTGCGCCGTGAGCTCTTCCGGCGAGGGCACGTTCTGAAACGGAGCGATCTGCCCCGTCGTCAAGCGCGCACCGCGCTCCAGGAACATACCCGGGTTGACGTGGCATGGCACCGAATGGCCTAGATTGTCCGACATAATATGGTCAAGTGCGTCCAGCAGCGCGCCCATATGGTCCCAGTGCCCGTGGGAGATGGCGATGGTCTCCACATCGACCAGCGATACACCCATATTCTGGCAGTTTCTGAGAAAGAGCGCCCCCTCGGGCCCAGCATCGAACAGCAGCTTGTGGGAACGCTGGCCCACGTAGGCAGTCAGGACGAGCGCCAGGCCGAGCTGCGCGCAACACAGCGTGCTCCCCGAGAGCTCCTTGGCGCCGGCCGCCATGACGTTGTTGAACTCAGGCGAGACGTGGTGAGGCTTGCTCGAGTAGTTGTCGCTCAGATTGTCGAGCGCTACATCCACGACGAGCCTGTCAACTGGGCGCGTAGGCAACATAAGTGCCAGACCCCGAGGCTCTGAACTCCGGTTACTGGCGCTCCTGCCTCTCCCGCCGGTGCTTCTCGGCCTCGAGCACCTTGGCTTGGCGGCCGGCCTCCATGAACTCGGTGCGGTTGGCGGCGGACCACTCGCTGCTCGCCAGCCGGCCGGCATTGGCGCCGGTGAAGCGCGGCATCACGTAGCGGGCGATCAGCTCGTAGCTGCGCACGGTCTGCTCGAAGTCCGCCCAGTTGTGCGCCATCTGAAGGAAGCAGCCGAAGCCGCCCGACTGCTTCCACAGCTGCTCGATCCGCGCCGCGGCGGCGTCGGGGTCGCCGATGAGGGCGACGCCCGAGGCGATATACTGCTCGACGCGCTCCTCGAGCGTGCCCGTCAGCTCGAACGGCAGGGCGATGACTTCCGTGTAGTACCGGATCCAGTTGGCCAGGCCAAAGCGCACGTTCTCCAGCGCCTTGGCGCGGGTCTCCGCAACGTGCATCGGCGCCACCAGCCGCCAGCGGCGTCGCGAGACCTCTTGGCCGTGCTGGCGCGCCATGTCCTCGCAGATCTGCCACGTCGTGGGCAGCGCCATGTAGCCCTTCGCGCTGGTGGCTCCGATCGACAGCAGCCCCAGCCCGTACTTGCCCGCGGCGCGTGGCCCGGCCGGGGAGATCATCGCCGCCACCGCCATCTCGATATGCGGCCGGGTGAACGGCCGGAGCTGCAAGCGCGCGTCCTGCAGGGTGAACCAATCGCCCTTGTGGGTGACCGCCTCGCCTCGGAGCAGGGGCAGGATCACGCCCAGCGCCTCGTCCATCATCTCCCGCTGGCGCAGAGGGTCGATCCCGAGCATCACCGCGTCCGACGGCAGCGCCCCCGGCCCGACACCGAACATCACGCGGCCCCGCGTCTGGTGGTCGAGCTGCTGGATCCGGTCGGCGAGGAGCAGCGGATGGTGGTACGGCAGGGAGGACACGCCCGTGCCCAGCCGGATGTGCTTCGTCCGCTCCGCTGCGGCGGCGATGAAGACTTCCGGCGAGGGAATGATCTCGAAGCCCGCGGAGTGGTGCTCGCCTATCCAGGCCTCGTGGTAGCCGAGCCGGTCGAGGTGCTGCACCAGCTCGAAGTCCCGCTCCAGCGCCAGGGTCGGGTTCTCGTCGAGGGCGTGGAATGGCGCGAGAAAAATGCCGAAGCGCAGGTCGATATCCATCCGGCTGACCCCTCCTTGAGGCCGCCTTAGATGATATCGCGATCCGGAAGCAGCTCGAAGACGGGATAGCGCCCGGCCAGCTCCACGAAGGCCTGAGCCGGCGAGCCAGGCGGCACGGGGAAATAGCGCTGGACCGTCAGCTTGAACCGATCCAGATAGGCCTTCAAGACCTCCGGCTTCTCACTGCCGGGAACCGCCCGAAGCCGGAGTCTCCGCCGCGTCCTCCCCTTCCTGAGCGTAACCTCTCCCGCGGCTTCCGCATTGAGCACCCATTGCGTCCGCGAGGGCGCGCTCGAAGCGATTCGGGCTTTCAAAGGAGCCGGGCGTTCCGGAGCGAGCCACTTGTCACCGGACTCGAGATTTGGCCACGGGGCCAGGACCACGACGCTCGGGCGCACTAAACAGCCGCTGCACATACTCACACGTTCGCGTGGAGCCATGCCCGTCAGCCGCGATGTCCCGATGAAGCCGGTTGAGATCGGCCTCCGTGTCAATGTCGAACCACGTCGGTAGGAGGTGGACGGAGAGCCCGCGCGCCTGCGCCCGCTCGAGCGTCTTGGCGAGCACAACATCCGTGCTCCATGGAATGCCTTCGAATAACTGCGGCTGGGGGGCGCGCAGGCCGATGAGGTAGTAGCCGCCGTCGTCACACGGGCCGAGCACGACGTCGTCCTTCCCTTCGGCAAGGATCTTCGCGGCCTCCGCCACGTACGCCATGGGCAGCGTGGGGCTGTCGCTGTCGATGGCGATCGCCCCCCTGTGGCCTTCCTCGAGCAGCTCGGTGAGAAGCGTCGAGAGTCGCTCGCCCAAGTCTCTTCCCCGCTGTGGCACGAGCCGAACACGCGCGGGCGCGAGCGTCCTCATCAGGCCCTCCGCCTCCACCGGCGTGAACGCCACGACGGCGTCGATGCCCGGGAGTGCCGCCACCGCATCGAGACGATCCAAGAGGAAGCAGCGATAGAGCTCGGTGGCCTCCGCCGGCGTCAAGATCGAATGCAGGCGCGATTTCACCGGGCTCACTCCCGGCGCCTTGGCCATCACGGCGACTGCCGGAAGACGCGACGGCCGCATCAGAGACTCCACTTCACGCCGCAGCCGCGGCAGGGCTCCGGGGGCGCGGCCGTCTGGAGGTCGCGCCGGAACGTGAGGTAGCGCTCGCCCCACCAGATGTCCTCGAGCGGCTCGCGATACAGATTGCCGAGGATGATTCCGTCGTAATGAGCCGTGATCCACGGCGCGATACAACAGGGCAGCACATTGCCGTGCACGGTGACATAGACGAGAGTCCAGGGACGCCGGCATGCGCTCCACGGCTGGCCCTCCCGTGAGGGCATCAGGCTCACCTCGGGGGCGGCCGTCCCGGAAGCGGAAAACTCCATGCCCTCGGCCCGCGCGCGGGTCTCCGTCGCACGAATCAGCTCGGCCTCCCGCTCCTGAAGGCGCCCATGGAGCGACTGCTCCTCGGTAGCCAAACCGAGCCCGTTGTAGACGAGCCGCTGCAGATAGATCCCGGAGGCGCCGGTGCGCACGCCGAGGGGCACGAGTCCCGCGATCTCCTCGATATTGTCTTTCAGGGCCGTGAACCACAAGGAGACACGCGGCCGCGGCGCCGGGAGGGCACGCTTGAGGTTCGCGAGCGATTCGAGATTTCCGATGACCCGGTCGAACGCATCCACTCCCCGCACGCGGGCGTAGGTCGCGGGCGTGCTGGCGTCGAGGGAGACGCGGAGCTCGTCGAGCCCCGCTTCGATCAAAGCCCGCGCGATCCTCGGCGATAGCGTGATCGCATTCGAATTGAACACCACGGTCGCTCCCCGCGCCTTGAGATGGGCGATCATGCGGGAGAGCTCGCGGTTCAGGAGCGGCTCGCCGATGCCATGAAGCAGCACGCGCTCGAGGACCGGGAACTGGTCCACGACGCGCCGGAAGTCCTCCCAGCCCAGGTCCTTCTGGGGCTCGCGCCCTCCGAAGGTCAGAATGCATGTCTCACAAAGCGAGTTGCAGCGGCTCGTGGTCTCGAGATAGAGCGAGCGGGGCAAAGGCGGCTTGAGCGTCAAGGGCAGGCCCGTCACGTCGAGCGCTCCTGCCAGCGCGGGATGGGCTGCCGGGCCACGAGCCACCAGAGCAATCCAAGCGCCAGCGGCAGAAATTCCAATACCCGGCACCACCAGGGAATAGCCCAAGGCTGCTGGAGGAAGAAGCCATAGGCCAGCACGACGGTGCCGGTGAATGCGATCCAGGGCGCGGACGGGGCCGCCGCCAGAAAGGGCACGAGCCAGACTGCGTACCAGGGGAAGAGGTTGGGGCTCAGCAGCAGCAAACCGCCGATCAGCAGCACCGCCCGCCCCGCCAGTGGCGCCTCCCGCCGAAGCGCGCTCACGCTCCCCACCCAGAGCGCCGCCGCGGCCAAAGACACCGCCGGCGCGTCCATCAGGGCGCGCAGGATGCCTGGATTGAAGTATTCCTCGGATACGTAGCGAGGCAGCGAGCCCAGCGCGGCGGTGCCCGAGAGCAGAGCCGGGAGATAGCCGGCCAGCACCGTCACCACGAAGGCTCCGGCAGCCACCGGCCAGGCCGCGACCGGAAGCAGTGGTAATAAAGCTGCCGGGTAGAGCTTGACGAGGGCGCCGACGCCCAGGAGCGCGCCCGCCAGCGCATACCTCGCTCGAAGCGCCGCCCAGGCAGCGCCCGTTGCCGCCGGGATGACAAGGGCGTCCAGATGGCCCATTCCCCACACCTCGACCAGCACGAGGGGATTCCAGGCATAGATCACGGCTTGGGAAAGCGGCTGACCCGCGCTCCTGAGCAGTCCGAACACCGCCGCGAGTCCGATCAGCTCGGCGAGCCCGAGCGCGATCTTCATCGCAACCACGCTGTCGGGTCGAACGCGGTACACCGCCTGGAAGAAGGCTTGAGCGCCGGGGGGATAAATGGTGCGCCACGTCGGGTGATTCAGTCGGGGGGACACCTCGGTGTCGCGGAGGGGCTCGAGCTCTTTCGCCCATGGCGCGTAGAGGTACGGGCTGATTCCGGCGTGCGACACGCGCGCGTCCCACACATACCGGTAGGCGTCCGTGGAGAGGGTTGGCGGAGCGGCCACGAGAAGGAGTCTTGCCAGAGCGCCGACGGCGAGCACGACGGCCACCGACCGGGCTCCGCTCCCGACGGGAAGCCAGACAATCCCGGCGACATAGCAGAGGAAGGCGATGGCGAACAGCAGGAAGAAGAGGCCTGGCGCTTCGGTGAGATTCGGCACTTGCGCCATCGCCGCGCATGCGGCGATGAGGCCCAGCCCGGCGAGGAGCGCCCGCTTCACCGGATCTCGCCGGCCGCGCGCAGAGCCGCTCTCAGATAGCCGTACCCCGCGCGCAGGCTTCCGACAACCGTCCCGGACACCTTCGAGCGTCCTCCGAGCCGAGCCTCCTGGGAAATGGGCACCTCCACGATGCGCATGCCGAGCGCGGCGGCCTTGACCACCATCTCGGCCGGCCAGCCGAAGGCACGGTCCCGCATCCCCAGCCTGTGGAGCCCGTCAACCCGAATGGCCCGATATGGACCGATGTCGGTGATCCGCTGCCCATAACGCCAGGAGATGAAGGCGGCCACGAGTCGAGTGCCCAAGGCGGCGTGAAGCGGATGCTCGCGCGACCTCTGACGGGCGCCGAGCACAAGATCCGCCTGGCCTTCGGCGAGCGGCCCCAGAAGGCGCGGAAGCTCCTCGGGCCGCTGGCTGCCGTCGCCGTCGAAGAAGACCGCGGCTTCGGTACCGGGATCGAGAGCGCTCACTCCAGCCCAGCAGGCGGCG
>JBKPCB010000081.1:0-14554 GCA_046727155.1 Candidatus Methylomirabilota bacterium
TCCTCGGGCTCCGGCACGGCGCTTCACCTCGTGATGCCCGCCTTCGCGCTCGGCTGGTACTTCGCGGCGGCGCACATGCGGCTCACGCGCTCGTCCATGCTCGACGTGCTGGGATCGGAGTACGTGAAGCTGGCTCGGCTCAAGGGACTGCCCGAGGCGCTGGTCATCGGCAAGCACGCGTTCAAGAACGCGCTGATCCCTGTGCTTACCCTCGCGGGGATCAACCTGGTGATCATGGTCAATGTCGCCGTCGTTGTCGAGACGGTCTTCGCCTGGCCCGGTATCGGGCGGCTCCTGTACGAAGGCATCGCCTTCCGTGATTTTCCGGTGGTCCAGGCGACGGTGATCCTGGGCGGGACCATGATTGTCATCGTCAATCTGCTGGTGGACATTCTCTATGCCGTCATCGACCCGCGGATCCGCTATGACCGGTGACCCGCGATGAACGGCAGTCGCTCCGCCGCACTGACCATGGCCTGGCGCCTCGCCTCGTTCCGGAGCGAGGGCTTCCCCGTCGTGGCGATCTCGATCCTCAGCCTCATCACCTTCGTGGCCGTCTTCGCCAATGTCCTGGCGCCCTGGGACCCCGAGGTGGGCACCCTCGGCGATCGCTTCCACCCGCCGTTCTGGCAGTCGGGCGGTGACCCCAGCCACGTCCTCGGCACCGATCATCTGGGCCGGGACGTGCTCTCCCGGCTCATCTTCGGCGCCCGCGTGTCGATGGTCGTGGGCTTCACGGCCGTCATCTTCGCGGGCGTCCTCGGCACGGGGCTCGGGATCCTCGCGGGCTATCTGGGCGGCTGGGTGGACCAGCTGATCATGCGGATCACGGATGCCTGGTTGGCGATCCCGGCCCTGACCTACGCGATCTTCCTCGCCGCGGTCGTGGGCCCGAGCGCGATGAACATCGTCATCATCCTCGCCCTCGTATACTGGACGCGCTACGCGCGCGTGATCCGCGGCGAGGTCCTCTCGCTCAAGGAGCGAGACTTCGTGCGCCTCGCCGTGGTCGCCGGCTGCTCGAAGCGGACGATCATGCGCCGCCACATCCTCCCGAACGTGCTCAACTCGGCCATCGTGCTGGGCACGCTGATGCTGGGCGTCGTGGTCGTGACCGAGGCCGCGCTCTCCTTCCTCGGCGTCGGGGTGCCCCCGCCCAAGCCGGCGTGGGGACTCATGCTGGCCGACGGCAAGAAGGGGCTCATGGCCGGCTACTGGTGGCTCACCGTCCTGCCGGGCTGCTGCATCATGCTGATGGTCCTCTCGGCCAATCTGTTGGGCGACTGGCTCCGCGTGAAGTTCGATCCCCAGCTCCGCCAGCTCTGACGGTGACGACTCCCGCTCCCCTGCTCGAGCTGCGCGACCTCTCGACCCACTACGTGAGCGCCCGTGGGACGCGCGTGGTGCGAGCAGTCGACGAGGTCTCGCTGTCCGTCCGGGCCGGCGAGACGCTCGGCATCGTCGGAGAATCCGGCTCGGGCAAGACGACCCTCGCGCTCACCATCCTGAGGCTGCTGCCCCCCGCGGCGAAGATCGTGAGCGGGGAGATCCGGTTCGAGGGCGAGGACCTGCTCACGAAGTCGGACGCCGAGATGCGGCACATCCGCGGCAAGCGCATTGCCATGATCCTCCAGGATCCGATGGCCTCCCTCAACCCGCTCTTTACGATCGGCGATCAGGTTGCCGAGCCGATCCGTGTGCACGAGGGCGCGAGCCGGGCGGGCGCGTGGAGCCGCGCACGCGATCTGCTTCGGGCCGTGAAGATCCCCGCGCCCGACTCGCGGCTCGGCGACTACCCGCACCAGATGTCCGGCGGCATGCGCCAGCGAATCGTCGGGGCCGTCGCGATGTCCTGCGAGCCCCGGCTCCTGATCGCCGACGAGCCGACGACGAGCCTCGACTTGACCATCCAGGCCCAGTACCTGAACCTTCTCCGCGAGCTCCAGCAATCCCACGGGCTGGCCTTGGTCTTCATCACCCACAACCTGGGCATCGTGGCCAAGATGTGCGATCAGGTGGCCGTGATGTACGCGGGGCGTGTCGTGGAAGCGGGCCCGGTCGGGCAGATCTTCGACGCGCCGGCCCATCCATACACGCGGGCCCTGCTCGAGGCCATTCCCCGCATGGGGGACAGCCGTGAGCGGCTCACCGCGATCGACGGCCAGCCACCCGATTTGGCCGCGATGCCGGCAGGCTGCGCCTTCCATCCCCGGTGCCCGCTTGCAATCGCGCGATGCCGCGAAGAGGCGCCCGGGGTTACCACCGTCGCCGCCGGCCACGTCGTTCGCTGCTGGTTGGCCGAGCCCCGAGCGCCTTCGCCGGGGCGCCGCGCCGCCGCCGGGAGATCGGAGTGATGGCTGCGCTGCTCGAGGCTCGGAATCTCACCAAGCACTTCGCGGTGAAGCGCGGGATGCTCCAAAAGACCCAGGGCATCGTGCGGGCCGTCGACGGCGTCAGTTTCACCATCAATGCGGGAAAGACGCTGGGGCTCGTGGGCGAGTCGGGCTGCGGCAAGACGACCACCGCCAAGCTGGTGCTGCATCTCGAGGAGCCGACGGGCGGAAGCCTGCGCTTCGAGGGACAGGACCTCGGCACCCTGGATGCCGAGCGGCTGCGGGCCTACCGCCGATCGGTTCAGGCGGTGTTCCAGGATCCCTTCGCCTCGCTGAATCCCCGGATGCGTGTGGACGCGATCATCGCCGAGCCGCTGGTCACCCACGAGCGGCTGGAGGCGCAGGAGGTCGACAAGCGCGTCAAGCGGCTACTCGACCTGGTTGGCCTGGCCGAGCGCTCCGCCAGACTCTTTCCCCACGAGTTCTCGGGGGGCCAGCGCCAGCGCATCGCCATCGCCCGCTCCCTCGCGCTCTCACCCAAGCTCGTCGTGCTGGACGAGCCGGTCTCCGCGCTCGACGTCTCCATCCGCGCCCAGATCCTGAACCTCCTCCGCGATCTCCAAGCCCAACTGGGTCTCTCGTACCTGTTCATCGCCCACGACCTGGCGGCCGTGGCGTACATGAGCCACACGATCGCCGTCATGTACCTGGGCCAAATCGTGGAGACCGGCGAGGCGGCGACGATCGCCGTGCGCCCGCGCCATCCCTACACGCAGGCGCTCTTCTCCGCCGCCCTGCCCTCGCATCCCGGCGAACAGCGAGAGGAGATCATCCTGCCTGGCGAGGTGCCGAGCCCGCTGAACCCGCCCGGGGCGTGCCGCTTTCATCCGCGGTGCCCGCATGCGATGCCGCGGTGCTCGATCGAAGAGCCCGTCCTGCAAGCCTCCGATCAACGCCTCGTGGCCTGCCATCTCTACGACGCGGGCCGACCCGCGCCGGACCCGCTCACGATCGCCCGCCTCTCTCCCGCGCCCTGACCGAACCGCCCAACCGGCAGAACTCCGGGCGGCCTGGCCCTGCGAGAACGCTATAATGCCGCGGTGGAGCTGATCACTACCCTCCTCGACATCCTCCTTCACCTCGACCGGCATCTCGGCGAGATCATCCGCGACTTCGGCGTCTGGACCTACCTGATTCTCTTCGTGATCGTGTTCTGCGAGACGGGGCTCGTGGTGACGCCGATCCTGCCCGGCGACTCCTTGCTCTTCGCCGTCGGGACGTTCGCGGCGCTGGGCGCGCTCGACCTGGCCGTGTCGCTGATCATGCTGTCGGTGGCGGCGGTGGCGGGGGACTCGATCAACTACGCGATCGGCTATCGGGTCGGGCCCAGCGTCTTCCGCGGGGAACGCTCCCGATGGCTCAATCGCGAGTATCTGGATCGCACGCACCGATTCTACGAGCGCCACGGGTCCAAGACCATCGTGATCGCCCGCTTCGTGCCCATCGTTCGGACCTTCGCTCCATTCGTGGCGGGCATCGGGCGAATGACCTACTCGCGCTTCCTGACGTACAACGTGGCGGGCGGAATCGCGTGGATTGCGATCTTCGTGCTGGGCGGCTACTTCTTCGGCAACATTCCGGTGGTCAAGCGGAACTTCACGGTGGTGATTCTCGCGATCATCGTGATCTCGGTGCTGCCGGCGCTCATCGAGATCCTGCGCCAGCGCGTCAGGCCCTCGTAGCCTCCGGCCGCGGCTCGAACAGCACGGACGTCACTCCCTCCTCAGTCTTCCGCTCCCGCACTTCGGTCAGCTCGGTGAGCAGCCGGAGCATGCGGTAGTTGTCGGCCAGCGTGAAGGCGCGGAAGCGATGGATCCCGCGCGCCACGGCGGCGCGCAGCACGTCGATGAGGAGAATGGCTCCGAGGCCGAACCCCTGCCAGCCATCTTCGACCACGAAGGCTACCTCCGCGGTGTCCGGTTCCTCCCCGGGCTCGTAACGGCCCACGCCGACCAGGTCGACGCCCGTCGGCATATCGCGCTCGGCCACCAGCGCCAGACGCGTGCGGTAGTCCACATTGGCGAAGAAGTGCGCCCAGTCGGGCGGCAGCCGCCGCATCACGGTGAAGAAGCGCTGGTAGGCCGTGTAGCGGCTCAGCCGGCTGTAGAGCTCGATGAGCCGCGGCTCGTCGTCGGGCCGGATCGGGCGAATGCGCACGTGTGCGCCATTTTTCAGCGCGACCGCGCGCACCAGCTCCGTGGGATACGGAGCCGGCGAGGGCACGGCAGCGTCGGGCTCGGACGGCGTTGGTCTCATCGGTGTTTAGATGTATAGCGGAGCAAGCGGGATGCCAAGAGCGGAAATGCGCTAAGTGGCCGGAATCGGAAGGGTGAGGTTTTCCAGGATTGGTGGGCTGCCGGGAAACAGCGCACCCGGGTGGTGATTCGCTGGGACACCGAGCCGGGAGACCGCGTTCTACTTGATGGCGCCGGCTGTCAGGCCCGAGACGTAATAATCAAGGAAGAGGACGTAGAGGACCACGATCGGCACCGAGCCCAGGATGGCGCCCGCCATCAGCTCCCCCCAGAAGTAGATGTCGCCGCGGATCAGCTCGCTCGTCACACCAACGCTGGCCGTGATCTGCTCGGACGACGAGGTGAACGTGAGCGCATAGATGAACTCGTTCCACGACAGGGTGAAGGCAAAGAGCACCGCGCAGACGAGCCCAGGGACGGCGATGGGCAGCACGATCCGCCAGAGCGCTTGGATGCGCGTCGCCCCGTCGACCATGGCGCACTCCTCCACCTCCTTCGGGACGGTGCGGAAGTAGCCCATGAGGAGCCAGGTGCAGAAGGGCACGAGGAACGTGGGATACGTCAGGACGAGCGCCCACTTCGAATCTCCCAGTCCGACCCAATTGACGACCTGTGCCAGCGGCAGGAAGAGGAGCGTGGTGGGCACGAGGTAGGTGACGAAGATGCCGGTGCCGAAGGTGCTCACGCCGAAGAACTTGAGCCGGGCGAGCGCATAGGCCGCGACGGTCCCGATGGCCACGGACGCGCTCGTGGCGAGTATGATCACGAGCAGGCTGTTCTTGGTCCAGGTGAGAAACTCCGTCTCCCCTAGCAGCTTCGAGTAGTGCTCGAGGGTCGGCGCGTGGCGGATGATGAGCGGCACCGCGTGCCGGTCGTAGAGCTCCTTGTCCTGCTTCAGCGAGGTAAGGGCCATGTGGTAGAAGGGGAAGAGCGCGAAAATCAGGAACGGCGCGAGCAGGGCGTGCCTCGCGATCTTCCTCAGGAGCGGTCGCTTCGCCACCGCCATCGGTCGCCCCCTCAGTACCCCTGCTTCCGCACGAAGCGGAGCTGCGCCCAGACCACGAAGACCAGCAGCGGGAAGAGGTAGAGAGAGATCGCCGCTCCCTCGCCGATGCGTCCGGTGTCGATCCCCACCACGCGCGACAGGGTCGCGAAGAGGTGGGTGGAGTTGATGGGCCCGCCGCGGGTCAGCACGTAGACGATGTTGAAGTCGCTGAAGGTGAAGATGGTCGAAAAGAGGATCACGATGGCCAGCACCGGTTTGAGGAGCGGCAGCGTGATCAGCCAGAAGCGGGCGTTCGCGCCGGCCCCGTCGGCCTCGGCGGCCTCGTAGAGCTCCTTCGGGATGGCCACCAGCCCGGCGAGGATGGTAATGGCGAAGAAGGGCAGGCCCCGCCAGATGTTGACGGTGATCACCGCCGCCATGGCGTAGTACTTCTGGCCGAGCCAGTTGGGCCCAGGCGGGTCCATGAGTCCCAGCGCGATGCCCGTCCAGTTCACCACGCTGTAGAGCGAGTTGAACATCCACCACCAGCCGAGCGTGCTGAGCGCGGTCGGGATGACCCAGGGCAGGAGCACGGCGCCGCGGATCAGACGCTTGAACCAGAGCTGCTCGTTGAGCAGCAGCGCTAGGGCAATGCCCAGGACGAGCTTGAAGGCTATCGAGATACCGGTGAACACGAAGGCGTTCTGGAACGTCTGGCGGAAGGCATCGCTGTCCCACAGCCGCACGTAGTTCCGGATGCCAATGAACTCGCTCGGCCGGCCGATGAAGGCGTTCGACAGGGAGAAGTACAGGGCCATCACGAATGGGTAGGCGACCAGCAGTACCAGCAAGATCAGGGCCGGCGCCACGAACACTGGCCCGAGGATCGACTCTCGATCGAGCCACCCGCTCAGGCGCGCGGTTCCACGTGGGCGCCCACGCGGAACCGGAATCTCGTCGGCTCTGACCGCCATCCTATCCGATTACCATATCCGCTCGCCTCGCCTTCGGCTGCAATTCACCCAGCAAGAATCTTCTTCATCTCGGTCTCGGCCCAGGCGATCGCGTCCTTGGTGGAGGTACCCGTCACCGCCTTGGCGAGCATGTTGGGCAGAAGGTAGGAGTTGGTGATGAGTTGGACCTTGTCGGAGGCCGGGGCCGGCCACCCGTAGGTGTGGTATTGGACCCCCTCACCCCTGAGGGCAGCGTACTTAGGGTCGGTCCTGAGGACCGGGTGGTCCTGGAGCTTTTCGTAGATCGGCAAGTTGAACGCGTCCCCGGACATGATGTACTCGTCGTAGACCTCACGCTTGCCGAGGAGATACCGGATCCATTCCTTAGAGGCATCGACGTTCTTGGAGAACTTCCAGATGGCGATGTGCCTCGGCACATCCGTCTCGTGGCGGCCCTTGGGCCCGGCGAGGCTGCGGTGGTGGTTGATGCCATCGGCCGTGACGAGCTTGCGCTGCTTGGCCACGATGTACGCGCTCACCGGGTTGTGGATCCAGCCGGCCTTGCCCTGCTGGATCGACTCATTGTTGCTCGAGTCCGACCAGGACAGGACCTCGGGCTCCATGCAGTCCCGGAACATCTTTTTGTACCACTCGATCGTCTCCACGGTGGCGGGCGAATTGATGCGAACCGTCTTGCCGTCCTTGTCCACCTCCATGCCGCCGAAGGACCAGAGGACCGGGCTGGCGGTGGAGATGGAATCATAGTTCTGGCTGATGGGGATGCCAACGGGGTTCCCCATCTTCTTGAGCTCCTTGCCGACGGTGTAGAGGTCCTCCCAGGTGTCCGGCACCTTGAGGCTCGCCTTCTTGAAGAGGTCCTCCCGGTAAGTCGCGACGAACATGCCGTGATACTGGGGCACGGCGCGCCAGACGCCGTTCATGTGCGCCCCCTCGTACGCGGAGGAGATCGCCTTGCCGTACTTCTTCTCGAGCTCGGCCACAACGTCCGAGACGTCTACCAGCTGAGGCTCATAGAGCCACGGGAAGTGCATGCGCATCTCGACCATGTCATGGCCGGCCTGGGTCTGCACCTCGGAGGCGTATTTCGCCTGCTGCGGGCCCATGTGCGAGACATGGTCGATCTTGAGCTTGATGCCGGTGTCCTTGGTAAAGCGCTGGCCGATCTCGGCCAGCTTCTTGTCCGAGGCGGGGGCAAAGTTGTTCCAGCAGAGGTAGGAGATCTCGCGCTGCTGGGCGCGGGCAGGCGGCACCTTGGCGGCCAGGATGCCGGCCAGTCCGGCCCCTGCAGTCGTGGTCAGGAATGCGCGGCGGCTCAGAGGCTCCATGGGCTCCTCCTGTCGTCGAATGGGGGCCGGAACGCAGGGCATCGGGAAATGTGTGCGGACTTTATGCCGGAGTCGGACCCCTGTCAAGCCGTCGCCACTGGCTCTCCGCCCACGCCGAAGCCCGTCCGGCCGGCCTCCTAGGGAAGAAGGATGGCCTTGACGAAATCCCTCGGCGGCGCCGTCGCGAGCTCGCGGAACACGCGCGCGCCGTCCCCGAGCGGGAAGGGGCGCACCCACGGCTTGATCTCGATCTTGCCGTGGGCGAAGAGGCCCATGGCGGTGCGGAGGTCGCGTGGGGTGACGGCGTAGGAGCCCAGAATGGCCCGCTCCCCGAGGACCACGTCGTGGCCGGAGACTTCCGTGGCGTCGGCATGCAGTCCGATCCACACCGCGGCGCCGCCGGGCCGCGTCGCGGCCACCGCGGTGCGCCGGGTTTCCGGGGCGCCGACTGCGTCGATAACCACATCGGCGCCACGGCCGCGGGTGAACTCGCGCACCGCCGGCACCACCGCCTCGCGCGAGGGATTGAAGACGGGCTCCGCGCCAAGCCCATGGGCCATCTCCAGGCGCGCGTCATTGCTGTCCACCGCGACGAGCCTGAAGGCGCCCGCCGCACGCGCGACCTGCAGGCACAGGAGCCCGATGGTCCCCGCGCCGATCACGACGACGGTTTCGGGGAACCGCTCCCGGATCAGCCCGAAGACGTGAACCGCATTGGCCAGCGGCTCGACGAGCGCGCCCTGTATGGGCGAGATCTTCTCGGGCAGAGAGATCAGGCAGGCCTCGGGCACTGCCACGAGCTCGGCGAAGCCGCCCTGCCGGCTCATGCCGAACACCCCGCGTCCCGGGCAGAGGTGGCTGAGCCCGTCCAGGCAGTCCGGACAGCGCCCGCATGTGATGAGCGAGTTCACGACGACGCGGTCTCCAGGCGCCCAGCCCCTCACGCCCTCGCCGATCGCCACCACCTCGCCGCAGAATTCGTGGCCCAGGATCAGCGGCGGCGTGCGCCGCGGGCTGCGCGAGACGAAGGCCTCGAGCTCCGAGCCGCAGATCCCGGCCGCCGCCACGGCAACGACCACCTCGCCCTGCGCGGGCAGCGGCTCGGCGACCTCTCGGACGTCGAGGGCATTCCAGTCGGGGTAGACGAGAGCCTTCACGCGGCTCGGGGCGGGATCAGTGGTCGAGCAGGGGAACGAGCTGGCCAGCGGCGTCGAAGGTCAGCGGACCCCCTTCGCCGACGACGGCGAGGTCGGGCCGCTTTGCGATCTCCGGCAGGAAGGCTTCCGAGCACTCGATTTCACCCAGCATGAGGGTGTTCTTGATGCGGATCACCCGGGACCGCTCGGGTGTGGTGAGACCGATGCAATTGAGCGCGTTCTCCACGGCCTCGCGGTCGGAGTCGAAGACGAGCGGCAGCTTGGCGCCGTTGGGAGCGCAGGCGGTGAGGCAGTTGATTGCCGTGGGCTTCCAGTCGATCTTCTCGGCCAGCCTCCGCGTGGTGAAATCAGCATTGCCGATCCCGGTGGCGTTGCCGCCGCTCTCGTCCGTGAGGCCGAGGGCGACGATCCAGAGGATCTTCGGGTCGGCCGGGAAGGGCTCGTGGGGGTTCGACGGCCGTCCGATGACATTGGTGTCCATGCCGGCGCCGGAGATGTTCTTGCCGATCTCCTCCACCACGAGCACGTCGATGGGCGAGAACGGCAGGCGCGCCATCCAGTCGCGCGCGTCCTTGAGCAGGCGGCGCTCGCCCGCCTCGAGGTCGGCGGCGTTGAAGGCTTCGACCCTCGCGGTTTCATCGTAGCCGTTTTCCACGATGCCGACACCGAAGCCAATGCGCGCCTTGCCCAGCATCTCCCGCCCGACGGCCGTGATCACGGTCTCATAGCCGTGGTTGACGTTGGCGCGATGATACTGGGTCGCCCCCTGGTATTTGCCGAGCCCGATCGTCATCATCTTGAACAGGCCCGACTCGATCGATCCTTTGAAATCGGTATGGGGCTTGACCCGGTTGACCAGGCCGATCCAGTCCGCCTCCGAGGCGGTCTTGTCGAGCCAAACCGGCAGCCCGAGCGCCGCTCCCACCTGCACCACGTCCATGCCGGCGCGGATCTCGCAGCCCATGGTGGCTTCGGTGATCCCGTAATGCTCGAGCACCGCGCGCTGCCCGTCGGCCGTCGCGCCGCCGTGGCTGCCCATCGCGGGGAAGACGAAGGGCCGGGCCCCGAGCGCCTTGAGCCAGTCCACGGTGCTTTTGACGATGACGTCGATATTGGCGATGCCGCGGCTGCCGGCGCCCACCGCCACGGTGTTGCCCCGCTTGATGGGCAGTCGGGCCCCGTCCAACGCGGCGCGCACGCCGGCGGGAATGTCGGCGAGGCGCTGGCCGGGGAAGCTTTGCCTGACGCGGAGCATCTTTGGGAGCGGCATGGCGGCGATGATACGTGCGCCCCGGGGGCCTGTCAATGTCCTTGACTTTGAAGAGTTATCCCCGTAAAACTTAGGCCCAGTCGAGAGCACTTCTTGCCGATGCGCTTCACGCCCTCTTTGGTTCCCGCGCTCCTGGTGGCATTGCTCCTGCTCCTGGGAGGATGCTCATCCCTCGCCGATTTCTTCCGCCAGCAACCCCAGCCGCTCGCGCCCGCCGGCGATCTCTACGCCCAGGGTGAGAACGAGCTGAACAAGAGCCGATACGAGGAGGCGCGGACGGCCTTCCGGAAGATCGTCGAGCGGCACCCGCAGTCCAACTTCGCCCCGCGCGCCCGCTTCCTGATCGGTGAGAGCTTCTACCGCGAGAGCCAGTTCGACAAGGCGATCAAAGAATTCGAAACGTTCCTGGCTTTCTACCCGAGTCACCAGATCGCCGACCTGGTCCAGTTCCGCCTGGCTATGGCCTATTACGACCAGATGAAGCCGGTCGAGCAGGACCAGGGGATCACCCAGAAGGCCATGGACTCGTTCAAGAAGCTCATTCGAGAGTACCCGGAGAGCCGCTATGCCGCGGACGCTCTCGCCAAGTCCGATATCTGCCGCGGGCGCCTGGCGCAAAAGGAGCTGTGGGTCGCCAGCTACTATATCAACCAGGGGAACCCGTCGGCCGCGCGCCAGCGCCTCGAGGGCGTGATCAAGGACTACCCGCGGACGCTCATCATTCCGGAAGCGCTCTTCAGGCTGGCGGAGGTCTACAGCGGCGAGGGCCGTGTCCGCGAGGCCCAGGAGACGCTTCGACGCCTGGCCGACGAGTATCCCTATACTGAGTGGGGCCGCCGCGCGGCCCAACAACTCAAGACCGCCACGAGGTAACTCCATGCATGACGTCGTCGATCTGCGCTCGGACACGCTCACCCTCCCGACTCAGGCCATGCGAGATGCCATGGCGCGCGCCGAGGTCGGCGACGACGTCTGGGAGGAGGATCCGACGGTGCGGCGGCTCGAGGAGCTTGCCGCGAGGCGGACCGGCAAGGAGGCGGCGCTGTTCGTCGCCTCGGGCACGCAGGGCAACCTGGTCTCGGTGCTGGCGCAGACGCGGCACAGCCAGGAGATCATCCTCGATGCCGACTCGCACATCTTCAACTACGAGGGCGCGAGCTCGGCCACGTTCGGCGGTGTTCAGACGCTGGCGCTGAAGACCGAGCGGGGATTCCTCACGCCCGAGCAGGTGCGCGAGCACATCCGCCCGAGCAACATCCATATCCCCGTCACCGGCCTCGTGTGCCTCGAGAACACCCACAACCGTCACGGCGGAACCTGCTGCGCCCCGGAGGACATCGAAGCCGTCGCCGCCGTGGCCCATGCCGCGGGTGTACCCGTGCACCTGGACGGCGCGCGGATCTTCAATGCAGCCGTGGCGCTCGGGCGCCCCGTCGGTGACTTCACGCGTCACGTGGATTCGGTGACCTTTTGCCTGTCGAAGGGGCTCGCCGCGCCCGTGGGATCGTTGGTCTGCGGCTCCCGCGAGCTCATCCTCCGCGCGCGGCGCGTCCGCAAGATGCTGGGCGGCGGCATGCGCCAGGTCGGCGTGCTGGCCGCGGCCGGACTGGTGGCCCTCGAGAGCATGGTGGACCGGCTGGCCGAGGACCACGCCAGCGCGCGGCGCCTGGCCGAGGGCGTGGCGCGGCTGCCGCGCGTGCGCCTCGATCTCGGCAAGGTCCAAACGAACATTGTCATCTTCCACGTCGACCGGCCGGGCGGCGCGCCCGAGCTGGTCACCGGCAGCGTGGCACGCAAGATCAAGATCCACCAGATCGGCCCGACCTCGATCCGATGCGTGACCCACAAGGACGTGGACGCCGACGACATCGGCCGCGCGCTCGACGCCTTCCGCGAGATCACCGCAGCGTGGGCATGAGCCCGATCACCCTGAGTTAGGAGACTTCACGACATGGCCGAGCGCCTCCTGGACGTCAAGAACCTGAAGACCTACTTCTTCACTGACGAAGGCGTGGTGCGGGCCGTGGACGGAGTGGACCTTCATATCGACAAGGGGGAGACCCTGGGCGTCGTGGGCGAATCCGGCTGCGGCAAGTCGGTGACCGCGCTGAGCATCATGAAGCTGATCCCGCAGCCCCCGGGCAAGATCGTCGAAGGCGAGATCCTCTACAACGGGATCAGCCTGGTGAGCCTGCCGCCAAACAAGATGCGCAAGATCCGCGGTAAAGAGATTTCGATGGTCTTCCAGGAGCCCATGACCTCGCTGAACCCAGTGTTCACCTGCGGCGAGCAGATCGCCGAGGCCCTGCGCCTCCACGAGGGCCTCGGCCGGCGCGAGGCCATGGACAAGACCGTGGACATGCTTAAGCTCGTCCACATCCCCAACGCCGAGCGCCGCGTGAAGGAGTACCCCCACCAGCTCTCGGGCGGCATGCGCCAGCGCATCATGATCGCCATGGCGCTGTCTTGCAATCCGAAGCTCCTCATCGCGGACGAGCCGACTACCGCGCTCGACGTCACCATCCAGGCGCAGATCCTCGAGCTGCTCAACGAGCTGAAGGCCAAGCTCAAGATGGCCGTCATGCTCATCACCCACGACATGGGCGTGATCGCCGAGACCGCCCAGCGGGTGGTCGTGATGTACGCCGCCAAGGTGGCGGAGGAAGCGTCGGTCGGCGAGCTCTTCAAAGAACCCCTGCATCCTTACACCCAGGGCTTGCTGCGCTCGATCCCGCGCATCGATCTGGCCGCCACGGAGCGGCGCCGGCTCGAGACCATCCCGGGCACGGTTCCCACGCTACGGGGCGACATCGCTCCCGGCTGCCGCTTCGCGCCGCGCTGCCCGTTCGTAAAGACCGTGTGCACGGAGAAGGACCCCGTGCTCAAAGAAGTCAAGCCGGGCCACAAAGTCTCCTGCTGGCTCTACTAGAGGGAGAGGGTCCCGCCCATGGCCGAGACACCGCTGCTCAGAATCAAGAACCTCAAGAAGTACTTTCCGATCCGCGGAGGGCTTTTCTCGCGCGAGGTGGCGCGGGTTCACGCCGTCGACGACGTATCGTTCGAGATTCTGCGCGGCGAGACGCTCGGCCTGGTCGGCGAGTCCGGCTGCGGCAAGTCCACCACGGGCCGCTGCATCCTGCGTCTGATCGAGCCCACCGCCGGGGAGGTGTGGTTCGGCGAGCAGAACGTCACGACGCTGGACAAGCGGTCGCTGCGCCACTTACGCCGCGACATGCAGATCATCTTCCAGGATCCGTACGCCTCGCTGAATCCGCGGATGACGGTCGGCTCGATCATCGGCGAGGCGCTGGTCATCCACAAGCTGGCCAAGACCAAGCGGGAGCGCGAGGAGCGCGTCGTGCACCTGCTCGAGACCGTCGGCCTCAGCGCCGAGCACCTGCGGCGGTACCCGCACGAGTTCTCGGGCGGCCAGCGCCAGCGCATCGGCATCGCGCGCGCCCTCGCCGTGAGCCCGAAGCTGATCGTGGCGGATGAGCCGGTCTCGGCGCTCGACGTCTCCATCCAGGCGCAGGTGATCAATCTGCTGGAGGACCTCCAGAAGCAATTCAACCTGACATATCTCTTCATCGCCCACGACCTCTCGGTCGTGGAGCACATCTCGACCCGCGTCGCCGTGATGTACCTGGGCAAGATCGTGGAGATCGCGCAGGCCAAGGAGCTCTATACCAATCCCAAGCATCCGTACACCGAGGCGCTGCTCTCCGCCGTGCCCATCCCCGATCCCGCAGTCAAGCGCAAGCGGATCCTGCTGGAGGGCGACGTGCCCAGCCCCATCAAGCCGCCCTCGGGCTGTCGCTTCCACACCCGCTGCCCCATCCGCGTGCCGTCCTGCTCGGAGAACGAGCAGGTCCTCAAGCAGATCTCGCCGGGGCATTGGGTCGCCTGCCAGGTCCGCGCCTGATCCTCTCGCTCTCCCCTCTGGAAGAGTGCGCGGGGTGAAGAGCTAGCTCGCAACGCTCGCAATATGCCCAAGATCGCCGTCGACGGCATCGGCCTCTTCTATCAGGAGACTGGTCCCGCGAGCGCCGAGCCGCTGGTGCTCATCATGGGCTGGGGCGGCGACCACACCGCCTGGGCGCTTCAGGCGCCCGCCTTTGCCGCCGAGCACCGGGTCATCTCATTCGACAACCGCGGCGTGGGCCAGAGCGATGCGCCCGATGTCCCCTACACCATC
>JBKPCB010000082.1:0-28191 GCA_046727155.1 Candidatus Methylomirabilota bacterium
GGTAGAAGGAGGATTCCTCTCGGACCACCGCGGCCACGAGGCTCGGGTCGAGGGCCGCGCGGCCGGCGGCCTCGGTGAGCTCGGCGCGCCAGCCGAGCGGATAGTAGATCTCCCAGAACGCGCGCGGCAACGACGCCGCCCCGGTTCGCGCCAGAAGCTGGAAGTGCAGGCGCAGGATTCGCAGCGCCAGGTGATAGCGCGCGTCCCGGGCGTAGGCGGCGGAGATCGCGTAGAGTCGCGCCGGGTCGCCGGCGGCGCGCCGGGTGAGGCCGTCCAATTCTTCGTCGGCAAAGTCCTCGAGGCCGACCGTCCTGAGCGCCTGGGCACGGGCAAATCGGATCTCGCCCTGGAGTGGCTCGAGCGGATCGAGCGGCAGCCCCGGCCCCGGCGCGTCCTCGTGCGCGGACACCGGCCGTGCGCCGCGGCGGGCCGCGAGGACGCCGTAGTAGCTGCGCGGCGACTCGCCCAGCAGCTGCGCGAACTGCCGCCCCGCCGCCTCAACATCCCCGCTCTCCTGCAAAGCCCGGCCGGTCCAGTACAGCGCCGCGTCCCGATAGGGCCGGCCGCCGCGGGTCGCCGGCAGCTGCGCCCATAGCCCGGCCGCCTCCGCGCGGGCGCCGCGGAACCAGGCCAGCCACGCGAGCTGCCAGGTCGCGGCGCTGGTCTCCTCAGTATCGGGGTATTCCGCTGTGAGCCTGGCGTACACCGCTGCGGCCGCGTCGGCGCTGCCGGCCGCTTCGAGCAGCCGTCCCTTGAGCAGCAGCCCCGCCGCGGCCTCGCCGCTCTTCGGATACTCGCGCGCGAGTCGGTCGATGGTGAGCAGCGCCTGCTCGCGGCTCTTGCGCTGCTGGATTCTCGCCACGTCGAGCAGCCAGGGCGCGCGGGACTCGGGCGGCGCGGCGGCCAGCCCGCGATTGGCGGCGGCAAGAGCGGCCTCGTCCCGCCCGAGCCGGCGCGCGGCGTCCTGGAGGAGCTTGAGCGCGCGCAGCGAGAGCTCATCCGGGAGCGCTTCGCTCAACAGGGCCTCCGCCTCGGCCCGCGCGGCCTCGGCCGATCCCGCCGCGAGCAGCCGCTCGGCGCGCCCAAGGCGCTCGGCCGGTGTCGGCGTCGCTGCCGCGACACCGCTCTCGGCCAGGACCTTGATCTGCTGCGCCGCCCCCTCCGCGTAAGTCGAGGCCGGCGTCAGCAGCCAGAGCTCGGCGAACACGCGCATGGACTCCCTCGGCTGACCCAGGGCCAGGAGCGCATGGCCGAGCGTGTACCGCGCGCGTGCCGCCTCGGGATGATCGGCGTGACGGGCGAGGAAACGCCGGAGCACCGCCGCCGCGCCGGCGCCGTCTCCGGCATTGGCAAGCACGGTCGCCGCCTGGACCTGCGCCGAGGGAACGAGGCCGCCGTCGGGGCCAGGCTCGGCCGACCGCGCGGCGAGCGTCCTGGCCGCGGGGCCGCCGCCGAGCTGAAGCAGGCATTCGGCGCGGTAGAGGAGCGCGTACTGGCGCAGCAGCCCGGCGGACACGGCGGGATCGTCAAACGCGCTCGCCGCTTCGCCCCAATTGCCGGCGCGGTAGGCGCCGAGCCCCGCGACGAAGCGATCGCGCGCCTCGGGCGTCAGCCCCGGCCCCTGCGCCCTCGCGGACCCGGCGCCGGCCGCGATGACCATCAGCAGACAGACGAGCGAAGCGACCCGGCTCACGGCTCTAGTCTATCAAGAGCGGCCCATCAGGATGAGGGCCGGAGCACACTACCGGAGCGCGGTTTCGCGCGAGACGCGGCGGACGTAGAAGATGCGGTGAAGCGCCGTCAGGTTGGTCAGCGCCGCCAGGGCGATCATGGCGGGAAAGAGCAGGTGGAAGATCCCACCCGCGATAAGCACGATGATGCGCTCGGGCCGCTCCATCAAGCCGATCTCGCAGGCCACGCCGATGCTTTGGGCGCGGGCCTTCGTGTAGCTCACCATGATGGTGCCGATGAGCGTGGCCATGGTGAAGAAGACGCCGCCCGTCTCGCCCGCCCGCTCGTAGTACAGCCCGATGCCCAGCAGCACCACCAGGTCGGAGTACCGATCCACCACGGAGTCGAGGAAGGCGCCGAAGGCGCTGACGCGGTTGGCAAGCCGGGCGAGCGAGCCGTCGAAGAAGTCGAACAGGCCGGCCACGGCCAGCAGCGCCGCGCCGACACGCAGCCGTCCCTGGGCGAAGGCGTAGGCGGCGACCACGCTGACGCCGAGGCCCAGGACCGTGAGCTGGTTGGGGCGCACGCGGGCACGCACGAGCAGGCGCGCGACGGGATCGGCCACCCGCTGCAGCCAACCCTTGTAGTGGGTGAGCATTTAGAGCGGTCGGACGAGGGCTTCTTCGAGCGCTTCGCGCAGGCCAGCCATCGCGACCGGATTTTCGAGGCGACGTCCCTGCCGGTCGGTGATGTAGAAGGTATCGAAGGCCTGGTCGATCTCGGTCGCGATGCGCGCGCTGCCGATGTCGAGGCCGAGGCCGGAGAGCGTGTGCGTGATGGCGTAGAGCAATCCGACCCGATCCGGGCACTTGACCTCGACCACGGTGTGGGTATCGGAGATCTCGTTGTCCACGGTGATCTTGGGAGGCCCCGGCACGGTCTCGGGCGCGATGCGCCCGGCCTTGCGCCGGATCTCGAGCAGCTCCTCCACCGTTTGCTCGCCGCGGAGCACGCGGCGCAGCGCCTCCAGGGTCTTGTGCCACCGCCCCTCTTCGGTCACCGCTTCGCCGAAGGGATCGTTGACCTGGAAGGTGTCAATGGCGATGCCGTCGGCGCGGGTGTGGATCTGGGCCGAGAGAATGTTGATGCCGTGAGCGGCGAGCGTGCCGGCGATGAGCGAAAAGAGGCCGGGAACGTCGCGCGTGGCGATCACCAGCTCCGAGGAGCCGAGATCCTGGTGGTGGAACAGCTCGGTGGCGACGATGTCCTCTTCGAGGGCGTCGACGAGCCGCAAGTGCGCCGCGATGCGCTGCGGCGCCGTCGCGCTCAGGTAGCGGTCGGGGAACATGGCCAGATGGCCGATCACCGCGCTGCGAGAGCCCTCGCGGCGCATGGCCTCCCAGACGCGCTCGGCCACCGCCTCGCGGTTCGGGCGCTCGGGCTGGCCCCCCGTGAGCCGCGCATAGGTGAGGTAGTACAGATCCCAGAGGATCTGCGCCTGCCAGCCGGTCATGACGCCCGGGCCGACCGCGCGCATGTCGGCGAAGGTGAGCAGGTAGAGCATCCGGAGCCGCTCGGGGGTCCGGCAGATCTCGGCGAGCGCTTCCGCCGTCTTGGGGTCGTCGATGTCGCGCCGCTGCGCCGCGTGCGACATGGTCAGATGATGCGCCACGAGGAAGATCACCTTGTCCGCGTCGTCGGGCGGCAGCCCCATCCGCGCCGTGAGCTCCTCGATGAGCGGGATGCCCTTGGCCACGTGCCCGTGGCCCTTGCCCTTGCCGATATCGTGCAGCAGCATGCCCAGCATCAGGAGATCCGGGCGCTCGACCTCGTTGAGCACCTGGGTGACGCCTTCGGACTCGGCCGACTGGCCCGGCGCCAGCGCCTCGAGGTTCTCGACGGCCAGCAGCGAGTGCTGGTCGGCGGTGAACTTGTGGTAGACGTCGTATTGGACGAGGCACGTCAGCGCGCCCCACTCGGGCAGATACCGCCCGAGCACGCCCAGCTCGTGCATCTCGCGGAACGTCTGCCTCACCCGCCCCCAACTCCGGCAGATGGCCAGGAAGAGGTCGCGGGTCTCGGCAGAGCGGCGGAAGCCCTCGTCGATCAGGTCCAGGGCCTCCTCGATGGCGCGCTCGACGTCGATGCCCAGCTCGAAGCCGAGCCGGTGGGCGTGCCAGAAGACCTTGAGCAGCCGCACCGGCGCCTCGCGGAAGGCGCGGCCGTCCGAGTGGGCCACGTGAATCCGGTCGTCGATGACGATCAGGCCGTCGGCCAGGGCCTCCTGCCGCAGCTTGCGCTGCACCGAGCCGCGCCGGGCCAGCGTCTCCCGGCAGCGCGCGATGAGGCGGCGCGAGACGCGGTGGATCACGCGCGCGTGAAGGTAGTAGTCGCGCATGAACTTCTCGACGCCGAGTGACACGTCGTCGTTCGCGTAGCCGAAGTTCTTGGCGATCTGGGGCTGCACGTCGCGCGAGAGCACGTCGTTCTTGTGACCCGACAGGAAGTGCAGCTCGTTCCTCACCCGCCAGAGGAACGTGAGCCCCTCGTCGGTCGCCTTCTGCTCGCGCTCGGTTATGAGGCCCTTGTCGGCGAGCTCGCGCAACGTCCGCGTGCCGAATTTGGTCGAGGCCAGCCACATGGCCGTGTGGATGTCCCGGAGGCCGCCCGCCGACTCCTTGATGTTCGGCTCGCCCATGTAGGGCGATCCGCCGAACTTGCGATAGCGCTGGTCGCGCTCCGCCAGCGTGGTCTCGAGGAACTGGCCGAAGTCCTTCTGGTAGACGTTCTCCGCCAGCACCTTTCGGAAGCGGTTGAAGAGCCGCCGGTCCCCGACGACGTAGCGCGCCTCCTGCATCGAGGTGCGGCTGGGGAAATCGGTGCGCGCCATGGCCAGGCAGTCGGGCAGGCTGCGCACCGCGTGGCCGACCTGCAGCCCCAGATCCCAGAGCGCATAGAGCAGCCCCTGGGTCGTCCGCTGGACGAAGGCGCTCATCTCGCCCTCGTAAATGAGCATGAGGTCGAGGTCGGACAGCGGGTGTAGCTCGCCGCGCCCGTAGCCGCCGAGGGCCACCAGCACGAGCAGGGTGGGCTTGGCCCCTTCGCGCTTGGCATCGTCCACCGCGAGCCGAAAGATCGTCGACAGGAAGCGGTCCATGAAGGCCGCATAGGCCTGCACCGACTGCTGCCCCGAGGCGCCGCCCAGGTGGGCGGCCCTGAGGAAGTCGACATTGGAGGTCAGGTGCTGGCGGAGGAGCTCGAGCCTCAGCCGGCGCCGGCGTTCGGCGCGCTCCGCCGGGGCGCCGTCGAAGCCCTTTTCGGCCTGGGCCTCGACACGCCGAACCTGGCGGAACAGTTCCGACGGCATGGCGCAACGGTAGCGTGGGGAGTGGAGAAAGTCAAACTTGGCGCGAACTTGTGAAGCGGGTACAATGGGCGCCCATGCGTCGGCTCTGGCGAGTCGTGCTCGACAAAGTGGCACCCTACGATGCCGGCATGCCGCTCGAAGCCCTCGAAGAGCAGATGGGGCTGGGGGGCATCCTCCGGCTGTCCGCCAATGAGAGTCCGCTGGGGCCCTCGCCAAAGGTCATCGAGGCCCTGCAGCGGGAAGCCGGGCACGTTCATCTCTACCCCGACGGCGGCGCCACCGTGCTCCGCACCATGCTGGCGGAGCGACTGGGGGTGGGGCTCGACTGGCTCATGGTGGGCAATGGCGCCGACGAGGTGCTGGCAATCATCGCGCGCGCCGCCTTCGAGCCGGGAGACGAGGTGCTGATCCCGCACCCGGCCTTTGAACCCTATGCCACCGAAGCCACGCTGAGCGGCGCCACCGTGGTGCTGAGCCCGCTCAAAGGCTATGACACCGACCTCGAGGACATGCTCGGCCGCGTCACGCCGCGCACCAAGGCCGTGTTCATCTGCACCCCGCACAATCCCGCGTCCACCATCGTCGCGCGACGCGCGCTCGAGCGCTTCCTCGCCGCGCTCGGCGGCGAGCCGCCGCTCGTGATCCTGGACGAGGCCTACCGGGACTTCTCTGACGACCCGGAGACGGCCGACGGCGCCGACCTGGCTCGGCGGCATCCGACGGTGATCGCGGTGCGGACGTTCTCCAAGGTCGCTGGGCTCGCGGGGCTACGCGTCGGCTATGCCATCGCGCGCCCCGAGTCCATCGAGCGCCTGAATCGGGTTCGCGCCCCCTACAATGTCAACCGTCTGGCCCAGGTGGCCGCGGTGGCGGCGCTGGGCGACGCGGCCCATCTCGAGCTCACGCGCCGCGTGGTGCTCGAGGAGCGGCCGCGGCTGGCCGCCGCGCTGGCCCGGCGCGGGGCGGCCTCACCGCCGTCGCAGGCCAATTTCCTCCTCGTCAAGGTGGACGCGCAGTCGGGCGCGCTGCGGGCGGCGCTGCTCAAGGCGGGGATCCTGGTGCGCGACGGCGCCGACGTGGGCTTCCTCGGTCACCTGCGGATCACCATCGGAACCCGCGAGCAGAACGACCGGCTGCTGGAGGTGTGGGACCGGGCGCTGGCGGCGGGCTAGGGCGACTGAGGCCGGCCGCCGTTGTTCTTCGCTCCGGCCGGCCGCGGCTGACCGCCAGGCTGCTGCCCCGAAGGCGGCGCGCCGTTCTTGGGCCGGGCGCCAGTCAGCGCGCGCAGCTGCGCTTCGAGCTGGTTGATCCGCTGCTTGGCGAGCGCGGCCTCCATGCGCAGCGATTCGGCCTCGGCATAAACCTTCTTCAGCTCGGCATCCAGCCGATCACGCTCGTTCCGCGCGGTGCGCCAGTTCCCCCAGAGAATGATGGAGAGCAGCGCCAGCAGGAGGGCCGCGGCGACGAGCGTCCAGGGGCGGCGCGGACGCGGCCGCCGCGCCGCGCGCCGCTCGAACGCGTCCGCGGACGATACCTCTCGCTCTTCGGCTCTCATGGCCAGAAGCCTAGCACCCCCGTCACCCGCGACCAAAGTTTGCGGCCAGCGCGAATCTGCTACAGTAGGGCCGTGGAGCGGGGACTGCTCGCCCGTTTCTTCGACCGCGTCACCCGCCAGGCTTTCGGCGACCTGGCTCTGGATGATCCTCCCGCCGCTCGCTACCTGGCCGACCTGCTGACGCGCTTCGCCCGGACCGAGACGCTCTATCCCGTGCAGACCTCGGCAAAGCGCCGCCTCGACACCGTCGGCGATTCACTGCTGGAGATCCAGCGGATCTGGGACTGGGAGTCGCCGGGGTTCAATCCGGATGCCGAGCGGACGCTGCGCCGGCACATCGGCGACTACACGCTCTTCATGACCGGCATCTTCCGCGATCACATCGAGCGGCTGTCCGCCGTCCGCTATTACCAGCACGAAGGGCGCCGCGCCTACCGTTTCGTCGCCGAGCTCGCGCGCGCCAGCGATCAGCCCGAAGCCTCGCTCTTCAACCGGCTCTCCGAGCGGTTCGACCTCTATGCGGGCTCGCTCACCTACGCGCGCAAGGTCTACTTCCGCGCCGACCGGCTGCCGCGGGCGGCCTGGCCTGACGATCCGTTCTTTGGCTCACTGCTCGCCGAATGACGGGCGGGCCGTGATCCCGGGCGTGCGGGTGGGCCACGTCACGGATGCCGCCGGCCTCACGGGCTGCACGGCCATCCTCGTCGACCGGCCCGCCGTGGGTGGAGTCGAGATCCGCGGCCGGGCGGCGGGGGTCCATGGCCTCGAGTTCCTCGACGCTCGGCACCTGGTGGCCACCATGGACGGCGTGGTGCTGGCGGGCGGCAGCGCCTTCGGCCTGGAAGCCATCTGGGGGGTCATGCAGTACCTCGAGGAGCGCGGCGTGGGCTTCAAAACCGCCCAGACCGCGGTGCCGCACGTGGCGGGCGCGATCATCTACGACCTGGGCGTCGGCGATCATCGCGCGCGACCCGATCGCGCCATGGGCTACCGCTGCGCGGCCGCGGCCACGCCCGGTCCGGTGCCGGAGGGCAACGTTGGGGCCGGAACCGGTGCCACCGTGGGCAAGCTGTACGGATCCGCGCGGGCGATGCGCGGCGGTCTCGGCGTCGCCGTCACCGACGCGGGCGGCGCCGCCGTGGGCGCGCTCGTCGTCGTCAACGCGGTGGGCGACGTGCGCGATCCCGAGACGGGCCGGCTCATCGCCGGCACGCGCGACTCGCCCGACGGTCGCGCGCTCATCGACACCGCGGCGGCGCTCGCCGCGGGCGCCTCGCCGCCGACCTTCCGGCCCGTGAACACGACGATCGGCGTCGTGGCGATCGACGCCGCCCTCGGCAAGGCCGAGTGCGCGCGCGTGGCCCGGCTCGCCATGGACGGCTACGCGCGGGCGCTGTCGCCGCCGCATCTGCCTACCGACGGCGACGCGCTCTTCTGCCTCTCGGTGGGCGACACGCGCGCCGGCGCGACGGTAATCGGGCAGGCCGCCGCCGAGGCCGTGGCCCGGGCCATCGTCAGCGGGGTGCGCGCCGCCACATCGCTGCCCGGCCTGCCCACCGCGGGTGATCTGGAGGAGCCATGAACCTCTATGTACCGACCCTGCTGAGGCTCGTGCTCGGCGTGATCTTCGTCCGTCACGGCTACCGCGTGTACGGCTATCTCCATCCGGACGGAAGCCTGCTCCCCAACCTCATGCACCCGTCCCTGACAGAGCTCCTCTCCTGGGGCACCGCCGTGGTGCCGATGGCATGCGGCGTGCTGCTGATCGCGGGGGTGTGCAGCCGCGGCTCCGTCGCGATCGGCGGGATCATGGTGGGCGCGCTCGCGGTCGGGATGCGCATGCGCGTGATCTCCCTGGGCACCGAAACCTTCAGGGACACGCTGGCCGGCGATCCGCGGCTGCTGGATTCTGAATTCGCCATCCTCATCATGGCCGCCGCTATTGTCCAGGCCGAGCTGGGCAGCGGAGCCTTCGCGCTCACCGGAGACTCCGAGGCCCGCTGACGTCCCTCTCCGAGTCAGTCGATCTTCGATTCGTCCCGGTACATGACTTTGTGGCGCTGAGTCTTCACCCAATCGTCGATTTCCGCCTCCGTCATGAAATTGCCTGGATTGAACCGGTCCCAGCTCATGATCTGGTCCAGCCGCTTCTTCCAGCGCTTGTAGGAAGGCTTGTGCGGGGGGCCGAAGCACATGACGTCGATGACGTCGAGCGCCTCCGGCACGCCCAGCAGCGGCTTCACCTTCTTCTGAATCTCTTCCTGGCCGATGGCCGTGATCCACCAGACCGCATAGCCGAGCGCGGCCGCCGCGAGATGGGCGGCCATGGTGGAGGCCGCCACCGACTGTAAGAGGATCCGTTCCGCGTTCTTCTTGTACAGGCGATCCAGCGCGGAGTCGTCGTTGAGCACCGGGAAGGCCCGGACGAAGCGGAAGTCGGCCGCGATCACGATGAGCCCGGGCGCGGCCTTGACGCCGTTGTAGTTCGGCGTGGGGAAGCCCATCTTGAGTCGGGCGCGATGCTGCTGCTCGTCCACGAAGCACTGGCCGATGATTTCCTTCACGGCGGCCTCGGTCACCACGATGTAATGCCACGGCTGGGCATTCGCTCCCGATGGGGCGTGTCGCGCCGCCTCCAGGATCATCTCGAAGTGCTCCCGCGGAATCTCGTACGGCGCGAAGGCGCGGTTGGTCATCCGCGCCAGGACGACCTCCATGAAGGCGTGGTACCGATCCACCCGATTGAAGCCGATCGCATCGATCCCCGGATCCATGCATCCCTCCTCGAACGCTATTTCATGTGCCTCGGCAGGATCAGCGCCAGGTCCGGCCAGATCGTCAGCACCACCAGCAGCACGATCATCGCGGCGAGAAAAGGCATGATGCCGCGGAAGATCTTCGGCATGGGGACGTCTCGCGCCATGCCGGCGATGACGAATACGTTCAGTCCCACCGGCGGCGAGACGAGACCGATCTGGACGGTGACCACGATGATCACGCCGAACCAGATCGGATCGAACCCGAGCTGGGTCACCACGGGAAAGAAGATCGGCACGGTCAGCAGGATGATGGCCAGCTCGTCCATCACGCAGCCCAGGATCAGGTACAGGATCAGGATGATCCAGAGGACGCCCAGGGCGCCGACGTGCAGGTGGATGAGCCAATTGGCCATGGCCAAGGGAAGCTGGGAGAGGGCCATGAAGTAGCCGAAGAGATCGGCGCCGATGATGATCAGGAAAATCATCGCCGTCGTCCTCACGGTCTGATCCAGGGCATTGAGCAGCCCGTGCCAGGTGAGCGTGCGCTTG
Source organism: Candidatus Methylomirabilota bacterium (assembly GCA_046727155.1). Classification (GTDB taxonomy): domain Bacteria; phylum Methylomirabilota; class Methylomirabilia; order Rokubacteriales; family CSP1-6; genus DASSSH01. The sequence continues at coordinate 9,902 of JBKPCB010000082.1, forward strand.
AGGACGCCAAAGAACAGGGCGCCCACAACGCCGAAGGCGGCGGATTCGACCGGCGTCGCCAGTCCCGCGTACAACCCGCCGATGACGATGAGGAAGAGCACAAGCACTTCCCAGACTCCGACCACGGCGACCAAACGCTCGCGGACGGTGGCCCGGGGGCCCGGCGCGCCGAGCGCCGGATACACCGCGGTCTCGATCGCGATGGCCGCGCAGAACAGCACGGTCTCGACGATGCCCGGGATCACCCCGGCCAGGAGCAGCTTGCCGATGGACTGCTCGGTCATGATCCCGTAGAGAACGAAGATGATGCTGGGCGGGATCATGATGCCGAGGGTTCCGCCTGCCGCGACCGACCCCGTCGAGAGCGTGCCGGCGTACCCGTAGCGCTTCATCTCGGGCAGCGCGACCGTGGCCATGGTGGCGCTCGTCGCCAGCGAGGAGCCGCAGATGGCGCCGAACCCGGCGCAGCCGACCACGGTCGCCATGGCGAGACCGCCACGGAAGTGGCCGAGCCACACATTGGCGGCCTGGAAGAGACTGCGCGAGAGCCCCGACTGCGACGCGAGGTACCCCATGAGCACGAAGAGCGGGATGACGACCAGCGTGTACGACGTCGCCCGCTCGAACGGGCCCTGCTTGAGGGTGGCGAGAGCCGTGGCCCAGCCGCTGATCGCGGTGGTCCCGGCCAGGCCCGAGACGATCATCGCCACGGCGATGGGCGTCCTCAGAACGATCAGGGCCATCATCAGCCCGAAGGCCAGCGCCGCAATGACCAGAACGTTCATGGTCGGGGCTCCCGCGAAGCAGCGCGGCAGAAGGAGGCGAGCCCCTGAATGACGAAGCCCAGCGCGGCGAGCCAGCCGGCGGCGGTTACCGACACGATGAACGGATAGATCGGGATCCGCATCGTGATTGTGGTGCGCGCCGTCCTGCCGTACTCCGCCGCGAGCAAGCCCATCTCGTAGGAGAGGAGACCGAGGACGGCCGCGCAGAACAGGCCATTGAGACCGACGATCACCAACTGGGCGCGGCGGGGGAGCCGGTTGACGGTGAGGTCGAGCACGGCATGCGCATCCGTGAGGCCCGTGAACGGCAGGGCGAGGAAGATGATGACGGCCTGCAGCAGCTCGGTGGCTTCGAAGGTGCCCTGGATGGGGCGAGAGAAGAGCTTCCGAAGCAGCGCGTCGGCAACCGTGACGACGGAAGCCGCGAGCAGGATCCAGCCGCCCGCCAGGGCCAGGCGGCGGGTCCACGTGATCGCGAGCCGCTCGACGGCCAGCAGCGCGCCTACCATCGGGTGACTCGTGGGATCACGAACCGGAAAAGACTATTCGGCTTCGCCGTACTTCGCGGAGAGCGCGCGGGCTTCGGCGAGCAGCGCTTTGCCGGGCAGCTTCTTGGCTTCGAGCTCTGCCGCCCACCGCTCATCCAGGGGCCGCGCAGCTTCCCGCCAGCGCTTCCGCTCGTCCTTGGGGAGAACGTAGATCTCGCCCTTCTGATCCAGGGTGGCCTTGCGACCGACGATCTCAGCCTTGTCCCAGGACTCGCCGACCTTCCGCCAATAGCCGCTCTCTCTCGAGGTGGTCTCGACGAGCACCCTCTGCACGTCCGGCGGCAGGGAATCGAACTTCGCCTTGTTCATGAACATGGCGAAGACGGTCGTGTACATCCCCACTTCGGTGTGGTACTTCGACACCTCGATCAGCCGGAAGGACGGCAGGGCCTCGAAGGGCATGCCAAAGCCGTCCACCACCTTGTTGGACATGGCCTCGTAGATCGCATTGGCCGGCATGCCCACCTTGGTGGCGCCGAGCAGATCCAGCAGGTCACCCACCACGGCCGTGGGCGTCCGGATCTTCATGCCCTTGAAGTCCTCGAGCGTGCGGACCAGCTTGGAATGGCTATGGATGTGGCCGGCGGGATGCACGTGCATGTAGAGCCCGTTGACGTCGTCGTACTCCTTCGAGAGATACTTGGGCCAGAGGTCCGCCAGCATCTGCGAGCCCACGGCGGCCGTGCGGTGCATGTACGGCAGCTCGAGGACGCTCGACATCGGAAAGCGGCCCGGGGTCCAGCCGGTCACGCCCCAGGCCATGTCCGCGATGCCCGACTTGGTGCAGTCGTACTGCTGGGGCGGCTTGCAGAGCGAGGCGGTGGGAAAGATGGTGATCTCGACCCTGCCGTTGGTCCGTTTCTTCACTTCCTCGACCCAGGGCACGATGACGTTCGCGTGATGATTGTGGGCGGCGGGAAGGAAATGGGAGAGCTTGAGCTTGATCTCCTGGGCGGGCGCGGAGCCGGGGGAGAGCAGCCACGCCGCCGCCAAGAGGGCCACGGCCGTCCGTCCTTCGCGTATCATGCGCGAGCCTCCTCGTGCCAGAGCCCCAAGGCCCGGAGCGCCGGCTCGTCGTTGAGATGGAAGAGACAGGCAGGCGAGGCCGACCGGTTGGAATGCTCGATCCAGTGCCACGGCGGAATGACGAAGCAATCGCCCGCTTCCCAGCTGACGGTCGTCTCCCCGATCCGCGTCTGGCCGCGGCCTTCGATCACGTGGAAGACTCCGCTGCCGGTCCGGCGCTCGGCGCGCGTCGTCTCACCCGGCCTCAGCCAGTGGGCCTCGGAGCCCATCGTCTCGAGGGGGAAATCTCCCGTTCGAGGGTTGACGTGGCGCAGGACCACCGGCGCTCCGGCCGGCGCCGTGGCGGCCATGGCTGCCAGCGCCGCGCGCACTGCGCGCCAGGGCCAGCGCACCTGGGGGAAGCCCGTCTCCTCGTAACGGGACCGGCGCGGCACGAGGCCGGCGGCGGTGAATTCGTCCTGCGACGAATCGGTCGCGGTGATCGGCGCCTTCGCCGGCCGCATCTTCGAGGCCCAACTCGCGTCGAGATTGCGCACCAGCGGGATGTCGAGGCCGTCGAGCCAGATCACCGGCTCGCTGCCCTCGTGGCCGTGATCGTGCCAGCGCATGGGTGGCGTGATGATGAGGTCGCCCGGCTCCATCGCGCACTTGACCCCATCCACCGTGGTGTAGGCGCCGTGGCCCTCGACGACCAGCCGCAGCGCCGCGGGGGTGTGATGGTGGCTCGGCGCGCTCTCGCCGGGCATGATGATCTGCAGCCCCGCGTACAGCGTGGCCGTGGCGGCGTAGGCGCCGGGCAGGCCGGGATTGCAGAGCACCAGCACGCGGCGCTCGGCCTGTTCGATGCCCACCAGCCGCGCGGATTCGAGCAATGGCTCCCGCAGCTCGGCCCAGCGCCAGTGGTGCGGGACGACGCGCGTCACGCGCTCATTGGGAAGCAGGACGTGCAGGGCGGCCCAGAGCGGGGCGAGCGAGAGCTTTTCCAGCCGCTCCGAGTATGCGGCGGGAAGGCTTTCGTCGCGGGTCGACAGCGAATTCGGGTCCAATTCAGCCCTCGCCTCACCGGGCGCGTCTCCTGCGGCTCCGCGGCCCCGTTTCGGCTCGAACGACATTGGTCACCTCTTGAACGAGTGCCCAAGCATAAGTGGGCGACGGCGGCTCGTCAAGGCGGCCACGCGGGCATATCAGCCTTGCCTCGCCAGCCAATTCGTGACGAGAGAGACGAACTGCGGCGGATCGTCGAGGATCAGATGATGGAAGGCGCCCTTGACCTCGGCGAATTGCCCGCGCCGCACCGCCGTCGTCATGTTGAGCCAGGTGTCCTTGTCCATGATGGTGCTCCCGGTGCCGCGGACGACCAGAGTCGGGCAGATCACGCCGGGCAGGAACGGCCAGGCATTGGGGCGCGGGTGGCCGAAGAGGCGCCGGTCGAAGGCATACTCCCACACGTCGGGGCTGCGCTGGACCACGGCCGCCTCACCCAGGTGGCGCACCCACTCAGCGGGAGCCGTCGTCGCGGGCGGAGTGAGGCGGAAGCGCCCGCCGGCCTCCTCGCGGCTCGCGAATCGGGGCGACGGCCGGTCGAGCTGCCGGCGCGCCCAGCTCTCCTGCTCCTCGCTCCACTCGGCCAGGGTGTCCACGATCACGAGCGCGCCCACGCGCTGCGGATGCAGTGAGGCCAGTAGCGCGCCCACGTATCCGCCCATGGAATGGCCGATGATGAGGGGCGACCGCCAGCCGAGGGCGTCCAGAATCGCGATCGCGTCGCTCACGTAGTCCGTGAAGGCGTAAGCCGGCGGCTCGGCCCACGCGCTGCCGCCATGGCCGCGCAGATCGAGCGCCATCACGCGAAATTGCTCCGCCAGCAGCGGCGCGGTCCAGTCCCACCAATGGCTGTGCGCGGCTTGGGAGTGGAGCAGCAGCGCGGGCGGCGCCTCCGCCGCGCCCCATTCGTAGAGCCGGAAGCCGAGGCCATTGGCCTCGAGCGCTCGCGGCGCGCCGCAGGACATTCGGCGGGCTCAGGCGCCGACGCGAGAGGCGAAGCGGGGGAGAACCTGGCGGGCCATCAGCTCCATCGAGCGCAACACCTGCTTGTGCGGCAGCCCGCCGAAATTGGGGATGGCGAGGAAGTGGGTGAAGCCGGCCGCCTCGTAGAGCCGCGCGACGCGGACGATCTCCTCCGGATCGCCGAATGCCACCACGTTCTGCTGGACGAGAACGTCGAACGGCCGCTGAACGGCGTAGAGCCGCGTGCGGACGTAGCGCTCCATCGGCTCGCGCGCCTCGGCGCGCGCCTGCGCCGTGCTCTCGGCGCAGTGGCAGTGGAAGCCGAACGGCACGGTGGCCTCCTCGGGCCGGCCGCCGGCCTTCACGAAGGCCTCCTTGTAGGCGCCAACGCCGGCCCGCATCTCCTCGAGCGTCTCGGCGCTGGCATACGGGATCAGCATCACCGGCAGGCCCCGCGCCCCGATGCGCGGTGCCCCATCCGCCCGCAGCGTCGCGATCCAGACCGGCGGGCGCGGCCGCTGGATGGCCCGCACGTTGAGCTGGACATCGCTCACCGTGTAATGCTTGCCCGCAAAGGAGACGCGCTCTCCGCTCAAGGCCCTGAGCATGATCTCGAGCGCCTCGTCGAAGCGCTCGCGCCGCTGCTCCGCGTCGAGGCCGAAGCCGGCGAATTCGTGCTTGAGGTAGCCCGAGCCCACTCCCAGGTTGAGCCGCCCGCCCGAGAGGATGTCCACCATGGCATAGTCCTCGGCGGTGCGGAGCGGGTTGTCGAAGGGAAGGACCACGACGGCGGAGCCCAGCCGGATGCGGCTGGTGCGCTCCGCGGCGGCAGCCATCCAGACGGGCGGGCGCGGGATGCCGCCGTATTCGTGGAAGTGGTGCTCGGCGATCCAGAAGGAGTCGAACCCGAGGGCGTCCGCGGCCTCGACCTGCTCGAGCAGCTCGCCGTAGAGCTCGGCCGAGGTGCGCGGCAGCTCCTTCGGGTAATGGTCGACGACCGAGAAGATCCCGAATTTCATGGCGAACTCGCAAAAGCCATTTCACTGCTCACGTCGCCGCGCTCCTCGCCTACGGCTCGTCGGCCGCGTCTCGTCTCGCACTACTCGTCCGCCGGCGGCCTCAGCTTGTCGCGCTCGTCGGCCAGGCCGTCCGCCAGCGTGCGGACCTCGCCGAGCCGCGTCGCGCTGTAGACGAAGCGCGGATCGGTGGTGTAGCCGGACCAGCTCTGCATGTAGCCGGGAGCGCTGAGACCCAAAGCCAGCTCGGAGACCTGGGCAGGCAGCGCGAAGTCCGCCATGACCCCCACCTCCTTGTGGAGCTCCGGATGCTTGCCGTCCATGAAGGCTTTCAGCGCCGACGGCTGCGGCCCGTGGGGAAGTCCGACCGGGTGGAGCGTCATCATGCCTTCCTGGATCACGCCCCCGCGGCTGAAGAAGTTGCCGAAGTGATAGCCGATGGTCTCGAGATAGTCGAGGTTGCGGTGGAAGAACGGCAGCCACATGCCTTCCTTCTCGACCGATCGGATGGTGAAAACGCAGAGATAGCAGCCGGGCAGCTTGAAGATCGTATGCCCGGACGGCGGGACGTGGGAACGGTCCGCCACCAGCGGCCTCACGTCCTCGACCGCGAATCTGTACGGGAGATAATCCCCGCGCCAGCCCACCACGTCGAAGGGATGGGTGGGGTGGACGCGCCGCGTGTAGACCTCGCCCACCTTGGAGACGATCTCGAATCGGCCCGCTTCATTGCGCGTGTCGAGCGAGCGGGGGAAGCGATAGTCGCTGCGGCTATGGGTGATGAACTGCCCGGTGGTCGGGGCCTCGCTTTTCTCCGGATCGCCCGCGAAGCTCTCGTACACCCAGTAGTAATGCGGCCCGGCCCCGAGCTCGAACCGGTGCGTGATCCCCTTGGGCAGGATCAGGAAATCGCCCTTTCGGTACTCGATGGGGCCGAACACCGTCTCGAGCGTGCCGCTCCCACTGTGGACGAAGAAGACCAGGGTCGCCGAGTGGTGCTCGAAGAAGTAGTCCATCGAGGCGGCCGGCGCCGTGACGCTCATCGTGACGGTGGCATTGGCCACCAGCCGCCCCATGCCCCGGTAGACATCGCGCGGCTCGGGCGGTTTCATCACATTGAGCGCGTGATGCGTGCCGCCGATGGGCCGCAGCGGCGATTCCCAGTGCGGCGCGAACTGCCGGCCGTCCAGCACGCGCGTCTCGTCGGGGAGCCAGTTCGTGGGCGGGTAGAGGTGATAGGTGTGCGTCACCTTGCCGGCGAAGCCGCCCCGGCCATGCTCCTGCTCGTAGACGTGGCGGATCAGGGAGCCGGCGTGTGGGGCCCGCGGGACGATGCCGACCTCTGGCACGCCGCCGAAGTATTCGAACTTTTCCATGGGTGGCCTCCTCGCGCCTGGGCGCCCGCCTCCGGGCTTGGGGCGCTTATTCTACCGCGTCCGCCGACCGGGTTATGGTTGGAGTGAGGCGCCATGACATCGCCCCGCTTCGTCGTGGACACCATGCTCGGGCGGCTGGCCCGGTGGCTCCGGGCCATGGGCTACGACACGCTCTACCCCGGCCAGTGCGCCGACCGCGAGCTCCTGCGGATCGCCCAGGCTGAAGAGCGCCTCCTCATCACCCGCGATCGGATGCTGGCGCGACTCGCCCATCCGCGAGGCTGCCTCATCGTGGCCGAAGAGGTCGACGAGCAGATCGTCGAAGCCGTCGCCCAGCTGGCGCTGGCACCCGCAGAGACTGACTGGCTCTCGCGCTGCCTCGAGTGCAACGGACTGCTCGAGCGGCGGGACAAGGCGGCGCTCTCGGATCTCGTGCCCGATCACGTGCTGGCAACACAGAGCCAGTTCATGGGCTGCCCAGGGTGCGGGCGCATCTACTGGGACGGCAGCCACGCCGACCGGATGCTCGCGCGGCTCTCCCGGCTGCTCCGACGCGACGAGCCGACCCGCTGAGGCGCCCTCAGCGCCTGAGCACAGCGCGGCACGGCGCGCCGTCAATCCCGCGCACCGGCAGCGGCAGGCACACCAGCTCGTACACGCCCGGAGCGACGCGGCTGAGGTCCAGCCCTTCCAGGATCACCACGCCGGCGCCCAGCAAATGGCGATGGACCGGATGGCCGGGCGAGTGGAACGCCTCAATGGAGAGATAGTCGATCCCGATCAGCCTCAGCCTCCGCTCCGTGAGATAGCGCGCGCCCTCGAGATCGAGGGCGACAAAGTCGCGGGAAAACCCGCCGGCGGCCCAGAGCGCCGAATTGCGGGTCTTGAGCAGCAACCGGCTCTGGCCATCGAGCGGCAGCGGCTCGAGATCGCGGCGGCCGATCAACCGCTCGGATCCTACTTCGGCCACCAGCGCCGGTCCGATGAGGACGTCCAGGGGCAGCGCCTCCACCGTCGCCCCTCCCTCGATGAAGTGTGCGGGGGCGTCCACGTGGGTGCCGGTATGCGAGCCCATGGATAAGAGCGACACGTTCGCCGCGTCGCCGCGCGCGATCTCGAGCCGGGGCGTGACATCCACGGCCGGGTCGCCCTCGTAGACGACCATGCGTGAGTGAATCGGCAGGCTTATGTCGACGAGGGTCACGACACGACGCCGAAAGCGGAGAGGTTCATCGCCGGCCGGCTATGCTAGCATGAGTTCATGGCGCGCCGGGCGAAGGTCATCCGCTTTCCCAAGTCGCCGCCGGCCGACCCCGCCCCGAGCTTTGTCGAGGTGCACCGCTGCCGGGACCAGTCCGAAGCCCTGGTGGTTCGCGGACTGCTGGAGAGCGAGGGCATTCAGGTCGTACTCCGGAGCAACCTCGCTCAATCGGTCTACCCGTTCAGCGTGGGCCGGCAGGCCGAAGTGATCCTTCTCGCGCATCAGGAAGACGCCGTCCGGGCCCGCGCCGTCCTGGCCCGGCGGTAACGCTCGCCTAGACTGCTTCCACCTCCACCATCGCGTCGAAAGCGGCCTGCCCCGCCGCGAACGGGAAGAGGCCCACCGCCTCGTCGGGAATGCAGGAGCGGCCCGAGGTCAGCTCATTCAGCCCCCCCCAGCCGTCACGCATCCATACGGTGCCGGCCCGGATCCGCGGCGTCACCAGCGCGCGCGCCCGAAGCTCGCCGCGCTCGTTGAAGATCCGGATCGGGACGCCGTCGCCGAGACTCCGCGCTTTGGCGTCGGCTTGCGAGATCCAGAGCCGCGGCTCGGGATCGGCCTTTGCCAGCGTCGGCAGGGCCCGGCCGTGGTCGTAGAAGCCGTGGAACTGGGTGAGCGTGCGTCCCTGGCGGAAGTGCAGCGGATACATCGAGGCAGCCAGCGGCTCGAAGACGGGCAGCGGCGGCAATCCAAGTGCGCGGGCGCGCTCGGAATAGAGCTCGATCTTGCCCGAGGGCGTGTCGAAGCAGAGGTCCGGATGCGCGACGTGGGAGATCCGCAGCGCGCGGATGCCGCCCTCGGCGCGCAGCGCCGCCACCGTCGCGTGCCCCGTGGACGGATGATCCAGGATCGCGTCGAGCGGCCCGTCATCGCTCGCCCACGGATAGAAGTCAGCCGATAGCCCGAGACGCGGCGCGAGCTGGCGCAGGATCCAGCTCAGCGGGCGCGTCTCGCCGGGTGGCTCGAGGGCTTTGTCCATCAGATAGAGGTGGGTATTGGTGCTCTTGCAACCCACCTCCTCGAGCCATGAGGTGCTGGGCAGCACCACGTCGGCGAAGCGCCGCGCGGTATCGTTCATGAAGAGATCGTGGCTGACCACGAGATCGCATCGTCCGAGCCCCTCGGCCACGCGCCCGGCCTCAGCGAACGATGACAGCATGTCGGTGCCGGCCAGTAACAGCGCGCGCACGTGGCCGTCCAGCAGCGCCTCGGTGATCCGCGACATCTGGTCGGGCACGTAGCGACCCGGCGGCCGCCGGTCGAGCGCGAGGATGTCGTTGTTCAGATCCTGGCCATGAGTGCGCGCGCCGTGGCGGGGGCCGAGGCCGCCGCCGGGGATGCCGAGATTCCCCGTGAGCGCGGGCAGGCAGGCGACGGCCCGCCCGCCTTGCCAGCCATTGACGCCCTTGTGCATGGAGCTGCCGCCGATCAGGATCATCGCCGGCCGGGTACTCACATAGCGACGGGCCAATGCCACGATGCGCTCCTCGGCGATGCCGGTGATCGCGGCGGCCCAGGCCGGGGAGCAGGCCTTCACGTGCTCCGCCAGCGCTTCGAAGCCCATGGTATGGCGCGCGACGAACTCGCGGTCGTGATGTCCCTCGCCGATGATGACGTGCATCAGCGCCAGCGCCAGGGCCGCGTCGGTGCCCGGCCGGATCTGTAAGATCTCGTCAGACTGGCCGGCCGCCTCCGTCTCGCGCACGTCGATTGTGATCACGTAAGCGCCGCGCCGTCGCGCCGCAACCAGGTAGGGGCCGGTATTGGGCTGGCTCGCGAGATTTGCGCCCCAGAGAACGATGAGCTCGGAGTGGGCGCCCATGTCCTCCTTGGTATTGACCTCGAGCGCGCCGGTGAGCCCGATGCCGAAGGCGCCGAGCCCCCAGCAGATGATGGTGGGGCTCCACCACTGGCAGCCGTAGAAATTGGCGAACCGGCGCAGGAGATGAGCGCCCACGCGCGTGCCGTAATTGTTGGCGAAGAGCCCGTGGCCGGCCCAGAGCCCGACGCCCTCACGCCCCACCGGCCGCATTCGCGCGGCGATGAGGTCGAGGGCCTCGTCCCATGTGGCCTCGTGCCAGGCATCTTCGGTCCGGCGCTCGCGCACGAGCGGACGGAGCAGCCGCTTCGGGTTCCCGATGATCTCGTGCGCGGCCTGTCCGCGCATGCAGAGAAAGCCCCGGCTGTCGGGATTGTCCTTGTCGCCGCTCACCGAGAGCAGCCGCCCGTTCTCCACGTCGACCAGCATCCCGCAGAGCGTCGGGTGACACGACATCGGACACATCGTGCGAATCGTGCGGCGGTCGGACATCTCACTCCCCTCACCCTACCCTCTCCCCGGAGGGGAGAGGGGTCAGGGGTCAGCGGTAGAACTTGTCGGGTTCAGGGTCCTGCTTGGCATTGAAGGCCCGCCCCATCTCCTTGGCCTCGTCGGTGTGGTAGTAGTTCGCCACCAGGTGGTCGATGGTGATGCGCGACATGCCCGTGACCCCGTTGTGGCGCGCGTGGAACGCCGCCTTGAGCGCGCCCAGGGCCTGGGGCCCGCGCTTCTTCAGCTCTTCGCAGAGCGCCTCGGTGCGCGCGCGCAGCTCTGCGGGCGGCGCCACTTCGTTGATCAGCCCCATGGCCAGCGCCTCCTTGGCCGAATATTTCCGGTTCAGGTACCAGATCTCCTTGGCGCGCTTGCGGCCCACCGAGTCCTCGAGATACCAGGTGCCGAAGCCGGCGTCGTAGGAGCCCATCATGGGCCCGACCTGCCGGAAGGTTGCCTGCTCGCTCGCCACGGTGAGGTCGCACATATTGGCCAGCACATTGCCTCCGCCAACCGCGAAGCCATTGACCATGGCGATGACCGGCACCGGCATCATGTCGATCAGCGTGTAGAGATCGACCACCGGCGGCACATTGTGGTAGTGGAGCTGACCGTCGTTGGATTCCTTTTCCCCGCCGAGGCAGAAGAAGCGGTCCCCCGCGCCCGTGAGGACCACGACGCGGACCTGTGAATCGTGGCGGGCCTCGTTGAGCGCCTGGATCAGCTCCAACACCGTCTGGCGCCGGAAGGTATTGCCCTTGTCGGGGCGATTGATCGTGAGCCAGGCGATCTGGCTCTTCACTTCGTAGAGGATGTCCGCGTAGGCCATGGGGCGCTCCTTTGGATGGCTCAGGGCTTCGGGAGTCGGAACAGGCGGGCCGCGTTCCGGCTCATGACGTCGTTCAGGGCATCGGAGTCGACGCCGCGCAGCTCGGCGACGCGCGCCGCGGTCAGCGCGATGTAGGCGGGCTCGTTGCGCTTGCCGCGGTAGGGATGAGGCGGCAGAAAGGGACAGTCCGTCTCGACCACGAGCCGGTCCTCGGGGAGGAAACGGGCGACGTCGGGCAGCGCGCGGGCGTTCTTGTAGGTCACGGGGCCGGCCAGCGAGACGTAGAGGCCCAGGTCGAGGCAGCGCTTGGCGACGTCCACGTCGCCCGAGAAGCAGTGCATGACGCCGCCGGCCTCCCCCACCCGCTCCTCCGCCAGAATAGCCAGCGTCTCGGTGTGGGCGTCGCGGCAGTGGACGACCACCGGCTTGCCGATCTCACGCGCGAGACCGAGCTGGCGGCGGAAGACGCGCTCCTGGACGGGGTGCGGCGAGATATTGCGGAAGAAGTCGAGCCCCATCTCGCCCAGCGCCACCACTTTGGGCGACGTGCGCGCGAACCGCTCGAGCGCCGCGAAGTCATCCTCGGTAGCATCGGCGGCATCGTGGGGATGGATTCCCACCGTCGCGTAGACGCCCTCGAGCCGCTCGGCCAGGGCGACGGCGGCCGGGTTGGTCTCGCGATCGGTGCCGATGGTGACCATGGTCGTGACGCCCGCCTGCCGCGCGCGCTCGAGCGCGGCGTCGAGGTCATCGGCGAACTCGGGGAAGTGCAGGTGGGCGTGGGTGTCGACCAGCGGCATCAGGCCCCTATGATACCCCTCACGTGAGGGGCTACGGAGTGACGGTGAAGCGGAGCCGGCCGATGAGCTGGCCCGAAGCCGTCTTCACGTCCACGGTGTAGCGGCCGGCCAGCGGGGGCTTGAGGTCCGCGTTGCGCGAGAAGGTGCGGAAACCCTCGCGGCGGCCGCCCTGGATCGGTGTCGGAAGCGGGATGCGGGTGAGCAGCTGCCCATCACGAAACCAGACATGCTCGACGGCCTGCCTGATACCAGCCGGCGCATAGATGGCCGTATACGCCGTGATGCCACCCCATTCGGCGACGGTGGCGGCCGAGAGCGAGCCGTTGCGGGCCGGATCCAGCGGCTCGAGCGAGGCGACGGCGCGGGCGGGCACGGCGCGGGCGAGAAAAAACGGAGCCGGCGGCACCAACGCACGAGCGTACCAGGCCACGACGGCCGCCACGACGGCCAGGCTCACCGCGAAGGCATACGCCTTCTTCCAGTTCGCCGCGCGCGTGTGGCGGAACGCCGGCGTGAGCGCCAGCACGGCCAGGGCCGCGCTGCCCTGAAGCGCGATGAACGGCCGCACACCGACCAGCGGCAGCGCCACATTGAGAGCCGCGAAGATGGAGAAGGCGAGTAGCGAGTGCTCGAGCCAGGGGTTCTTACGGACCAGGCGCTCGTACCAGGGATCCACGGCGGTGATGAGAGCGCCCGCCGCCACGGCCAGCAGGAACAGGACGTTGACCGACGTGAGCGTGGCCGCCGCGTAGTAGGCGGGCACGACGAAGAGCAGCAGGTTGTGGTAGAGACTCTGGATCGTATAGTGCGCCGCGCTCACCACCAGTCGCTGGCCGCGCTCCTCCAGCGGCGCCCGCAGCTCCGTCAGCATGGCGAAGAGCAACCAGAGGAGCAGCAGGTAGCCCACGATCCAGCCCACGTGCGGCAAGCCGCGCCGGAATATGAAGAGCGCCACCAGGCCCATCGCGAGCGACCCGAGGGAAATCCCCCAGCGAAGCAGCCAGCGCATGCGCGGATAGCGCGGCGACACATGCATCCAGAGCGCCGGGGGGGAGTCCATGCTCAGACGGCGGGAGCGGACGCGGGCTCGGCAGCGGCGGACACCGCAGCGCGCCAGTAAAAGAGAAAGAGGGCGATGGTGACGAGCGACTGGCTTACGGCGAGCACGCAATCCACCAGCACCCGCACGACGAAATGGTTGAGCGCGGGCACGAGGCGGAATACCAGCGTCGCGAGCAGCACGGCTCCGACGAGCAGGGCGAACACGGTCGCGGCGGCCCAGAGGATAGGCCAGCGCTGCCCGGCGGTCAGCGCCGCGGCCCGACGCCACGCGGTGAGGACATTGCCGCCGCCCAGCACGACCACGGCGTCCACCACGGCGCAGCGGATCAGCACGATCAGGATCGCCACGGTGAGCGCGGCGAGCAGGATTCCTGCGACGACGGCCGTGCCGCGGCCGGCGCGGTTGACGGCGAGCCAGGCCAGCCCCGGCAGCCACAGCGCCACGTTGACCACGAAACGGACAGCCAGCAGTCGGCCCCATGCCCCGACGCCTTCGCGGATGGCCGTCACGTAATCCACCGGCAGCCCGTGCTTGATGCGGGCGAGCGCCACCAGGGTGGCCGCCACTACGAGCGGATCGAACACCGTCTGGATGAGCCAGCCCGCCTGCAGCGTATGTACGACCCTCTCCCCGCTCGGGTCGAAGAAGCGGAAGTAATTCAGCAGCACGTGTCCCGGCAGCCAGACGGTAAGCGAGATCAGGGTGAACAGGTGCAGATGGCCTGCGAACAGCCGGAAGGTCTCAGCGAGGACCGTGCCCACGCTACTTGACCTTGGAGCCGGAGGGCACGTCCTTGTCCAGGGTGAGCAGCGAGACCGTGCCCCCGTGCGTGGCGGCCAGCACCATGCCGTTGGACTCGATGCCCATCAGCGTGGCGGGCTCGAGGTTGGCGACGATGACCACCTTGCGCCCCACGAGTGTCGCCGGATCGTACTGCTCGGCTACGCCCGCCACCAGCGTGCGCGTCTCCTCGCCCACCCTGACCGTGAGCTTGAGCAGCCGCTTCGATTTCTCGACTCGCTCGGCCGCCACCACTTCGGCGACCTTGAGGTCGACCTTCCCGAAGTCTCCGATGGAGATCTTCCCGCTGGACGGCAGGGCGGGCGCTGCGGCGCCGGGCATCCTCTCGTCAGTCACCTTGTCCTCGATTCTTGGGAAGAGCGCAGATACCTTCTCGACTTTCGGAACACCGCGCATCCGGCCTACCGTGGCGTCATCAAGATGCGGCTCGCCCATTTCTCCGAGCGCGTGCCGTATCCTCTTTGCCGCATTCGGCACGAACGGCTCGAGCATGATCCCCAGGTACTTCAGGGAGTCCGCCAACGTGCACAACACCATCTCCAAGCGGGCGCGCTTCGACGGGTCCTTCGCGAGGGCCCAAGGCGCCGTAGAGTCGACATACCGATTGACCGAGCCGATGAACTCCCAGATCTCTGAGAGCGCCTTCTGGAATGCGAACTCTTCCATCGCCTGCCTGACAGCCGACCGGGTCTCATCGGCCTTGGACCGAATCTCCTGGTCTGCGGTGTCGATCTGGCGGGTTACCTCCTCGACCGCTCCGAAGTTCTCAAGCAGCGTCGTCACCCGCGAGACCAGGTTGCCCAGGTCATTCGCCAAGTCCGCATTGAGCCGGCCGACGAACGCCTCTTCTGAGAACGTGGCGTCGAGCCCGAAGTTCATCTCGCGCAGAAGGAAATAGCGGAAGGCGTCGTGGCCGTACTTGTCGGTGAGCTGGAAGGCTTCGACCACGTTGCCGATGGACTTGGACATCTTGCCGCCGCCCAGCGACCAGTAGCCGTGGACGTTGAGGCGCCGGTACAGCGGGATGCCCGCCGCTTTGAGCATCGTCGGCCAGTAGACGCCGTGCGGCTTGAGGATGTCCTTGCCGATCAGGTGCTCGACGTGCTCCCACAGCCCGCGCGTCTTCGGATTGTCTGGGTCACTGACGGCCGAGTAGTAGTTGATCAGCGCGTCGAACCAGACATAGGTGACGTACTGGTCGTCGAAGGGCAGCGGGATACCCCACCGCAGCCGCGTCTTGGGCCGGCTGATGGAAAGATCCTGGAGTGGCTCGCGCAGGAAGCCCAGCACCTCGTTGCGGTACCGCTCGGGCTGGATGAAGCCCGGATTGTCCTCGAGGTGCTTGACCAGCCACGCCTGGTACTTCGACATCCGGAAGAAGTAGTTCTTCTCCTTGATGAACGTCAGCGGCGTCTGGTGGTCGGGGCACTTGCCGTCCACAACCTCCTTGTCGGTGTAGAAGCGCTCGCAGCCGAAGCAGTAATTGCCGCCGTACTCACCGAAATAGATCTCGCCTGCGTCGTGCAGCGTCTGGAGGATTTGCTGGACGACCTTCCTGTGGCGGGGCTCCGTGGTGCGGATGAAGTCGTCGTTGGTGATGTCGAGGCGCCGCCACGTGTCCTTGTAGGCGGCCGCGATCTCGTCGGCATAGGCCTGCGGCGTGACGCCCGCCTTGGCCGCCGCCTGGGCGATTTTGTCCCCATGCTCGTCGGTGCCCGTAAGGAAATACACCCGATCGCCGGCCAGGCGCCGATACCGGCACATCGCGTCGGCCATGATGGTGGTGCACGCGTGCCCGAGATGCGGGCGCGCGTTGACGTAATAGATCGGCGTCGTCAGGTAGAAAGTGCGCTGGGCCATGCGAATCGTCGGGGCGCCGATCAGACGGGCTTGATGTGGTCCCGCCCCTCCCAGGTCACCTGGTCGAGCGGCACCTCGGCCTCCGTGCCGTCCTCGAAGCGGACGACAACTGATTGCTTGAGCACCCGGAGCGCGCGGACCTTGCCGGTCATGCACCCGCCGCCGCCGCACGAGGCGGAGCAGGGCGTGTTGACACGCGGCAGGCGTGACCGCAGCTCGTCGTAGGTCGAGAACTCGTAGAGCAGGCAACACTTGAGCCGGCCGCAGTTACCGAGCAGCCGGTTGTCCGTGAGCGGCATGTCCTGCCCCTTGGCCATCTTCACCGAAATCGGCTCGAACTTCCGCAGGTGCGAGGAGCAGCAGAGCTGGCGGCCGCACGGCCCGATGCCGTCCATCAGCTTGGTCGTGTCGCGAGCCCCGATCTGCCGCATCTCGATGCGCGCGTGGAACTCGTGGGCCAGCTCGCGCACGAGGTCGCGGAAGTCCACGCGCTCCTCGGAATTGAAGCACACCGTGACGCGCCGGCCCGAGGGCTCGATCTCGACGTCCACGATTTTGAGGTGCAGGCCCTTGGAATGCGCGAGCCGCTGCGAGGTCTCGACGCCGCGCAGCTCGCGCCCGCGCCGCGCCCGCCAGTCGGCGACTTCGCTCTCGGTGGCCCGGCGGATGACCTTGCGGTAGAGCCGACCGCGTTTGAACTCGGGCAGCGGCCGCTTGGGCCGGCGCACCTCGGCGATTGCGGTGCTGCCGCCGGTTTCGACCACGACGAAGTCGCCGACGTGCAGATCGGCGTCGGTCGTCAGGTAGTCCTCGGCCATCAGCGGCTCGCGCAGCCGGATGCCGACGAGGAACTGCGGGATCTCCTCGACGGCGGGCTCGGCGATGGTCACGTTCGCGTCGCTCATAGCTCCTCTATGCCGCCCGGACGGCCAGGCGGCTCAGTAATACTTCCACGGTGAGCCGCGCAGAGACATTGCCCTGCACCGCCTGCCAGGCCTCGCGGCAGGCCCGCAGGCCCTCCACGACCTCGTCGAGCGATCGCCGGCGCGCGGCGGGCGCCGCCTTGCTGCCGAACACCGCCAGCCGAGCGTCGGCACCGCTCAGCGCGCAGAGCAGATCGCGATACCAGAGCCAGCACGTCTCGATCACCGCCTCGGCCGCCTGACGGTCGCGTCCCAGCGCTTCGCCGATTTTGAGGATGGCCTCGCCGCCCTCCGATTCGGCCTCGGCCAGCGCGCCGAGCGCGCGCGCGTGTGTCTCTCCACGGCCGTCGGGGAGCAGCGCGATGGTGCCGGGCGCCGGCCGCGGCTGGAAGCGGATGATCTGGCAGCGGGAGAGCACCGTGGCGGGCAGCGCACGAAGCTGCGAGAGAATCAGCACGATCACCGTGCGCGCCGGCGGCTCCTCGAGCGTCTTCAGGAACGCCTGAGGCGTGGCCGCCGTCATCCTGTCGGCGCCGTCCACGATGAACACTTTCCAGGCCGCCTCGGCCGGACGTAGCGACGCCCGCCGCTCGAGCTCGCGGATGTTCTCGATGCGCAGCGCCAGCGGGCCCTTCGGATTGCCCTCGGGGGGCGTGGGCTGGATGAGCGTGACGTCTGGATGAGCGCCTCGTTCGATCCGATCCGCGCCGGGCCCGCCGGCCGGGGCGACCAGGGCGCGCGCAAAGGCGAGCGCGGCCGCCTTCCGGCCGGAGCCCTCGGGCCCGATGAAGGCGTAGGCGTGCGCGATGCGCTCTCCGGCCGCGACACGGCGGAGCAGGCCCACGGCCTCGGCCTGCCCCTCGATGGCGCGGAAGGGATCCTCACTTGTCATGCCGGAGCTCCCGGCGCGCGAGGAGTTCATCCACCACCCGCGCGACGTCGGCGGCGAGGGCGTCTTTCTCCTGATCGGCCTTGACCACCACGACGCGGTTCTTCTCCGCGCGCGCGATCTCCAGGTAGCCCTCGCGCACCCGCTTGTGGAAGCCGAGATCCATGCGCTCGAAGGCGTCGTGCGCGCGGCTCCCGATGCGCGCCATCCCCACCGTCGGATCAAGATCGAGCACGATGGTGAGATCAGGGAGCACGCCCCCCGTGGCCAGCAGGTTGAGGTCGCGGATCGTCTGAACGTCCATTCCCTGGCCGAAGCCCTGGTAGGCCACGGTGGCATCTGCGTAGCGATCGGAGATGACGACCGCCCCACGCCCGAGCGCCGGCCGGATCAGCTGGCTCACGTGCTGCTGGCGCGCCGCCATGAAGAGAAAAGTCTGAGTGAGCGGCGTCGGGGGCGGGCCCTCTCCTTCGAAGAGTGCGCGGATGGCGACTCCCAGGGCTGTGCCGTCGGGCTCGCTGGTCAGCACGACCTCGAGCCCGCGGGCCTTCAGTCGCTCGGCCAGACGCTGGCAGTGGGTGGACTTGCCGGAGCCCTCGACGCCTTCGACGCTGATGAGCACGCCGCGCATGAACGTAATAATAGCAATATTCGCAAACCTGAAACGGCGAGTTTAGCCAACAATCCCGGTCCGTCGCTCGCGCGCCGCGGCGGCCCGCGCCGCCGGCCAGTAGCGCAGCGCCGAGGGCGCGAGCGGGAGCGCGCTCCGCACGACGGCGGCGAGAAGCTGCAGGG
>JBKPCB010000083.1:0-11410 GCA_046727155.1 Candidatus Methylomirabilota bacterium
GGGAAGAAGGCCTTGAACTCGCTGTACAGCTGCGCCGCCAGGGTCTTGTTCGGCGAGATGACGAGTGCGGGCCGTGCCAGGCGCGCGATGACGTTCGCGAGGGTGAAGGTCTTCCCGCTGCCGGTGATTCCCAGCAGGACGGTGTGGGGGCGTCCCTCGCCCACCAGCGTGAGGAGACGCTCGATGGCCCGGGGCTGGTCCCCCGAAGGGGCGAACTCCGAGGAAAGCTTGAACAACGAATTCAGGGTGTCGAGGGAACGGCGACCAGGTACTTCCGCCACGAGTCCAGGAAGGACGTGGCGTGCGGGTGTCTCAGCAGGTGCACCGAAAAGAGGAACTGCGGGTGCACGGGCTCGCGGACAAGCCGCAGCCGGGCCTCCTCGAGCGTGCGGTTGCCCTTGAGCAGGTTGCAGCGCAGGCAGGCGGCCACGACATTGGTCCAGGTCGTCTGCCCGCCGCGCGAGCGCGGGATGACGTGGTCCACGGTGAGCTTTTCCCCGCGGCGGCTGCAGTACTGGCAGGTATAGCCGTCACGGCGGAGGATGTTCTTCTTGTTGAAGGCGACGCGCTCGAGGAACGGCTTGCGGATGTACATGGCGAGACGGATCACCGACGGCAAATGGAAGGCGCGGGACGGCGACCGGATGACCCGCGGCGAGGCTTCGACGCTCTCCGCTTTCCCCGCCAGCAGGAGCGTGATGGCCCGCTTGGCGTTGGTGAAATGCAGTGGCTCGTAGGTATAGTTAAGAACGAGTACCGCTATTTCATCCATATACCCCGGTTAGCATAGACGCCCGGCGTGCACCTGTCAACTCAGCCCTCTCACACCAGCGCGCGCCACATCACGGGTCCGAACCCGGCCATCAGGATGTACAGGCCCACCGCATACGGCCACTGCCAGTACGCGAGAAGGCCCAGCACGCAGAGGAGAGCAAAACAGAGGAGGTAAAACCTCACTTCGCGCCGGTCCACCCATCCACCCTCGCCGATGAGCATCGCGGATCGGTTCAGCAGGTAGACGGGAGAATAGAGGAGGAAGAAGGCGACGATCAGCGCGGACAGCGCCCAGATGCCGAGGATCGCCCAGAGGACGGCGCGCCCCAGCAGGAGGAGGATCGAACTGCCGGGGTCCTCGAGAAGCGCCGGCGGGAGGTACTCCGGGTGGAAATGCACGGTCAGGATGCCCAGCGACACCAGCGGGAGAAGGATCTCCAGCCAGCGCCGGACCAGGGATTCGGGGATCATGCCCATGCGCAGGCTCCCTCGCCACGAACAACGCCGCGACCGCTCCAGTGCCGCGCTCGCTGCCGAGCGCCCGGGCCCTACATCAACACACCGCGCCCCGCGCTGTCAACAAATCGGCCCGCCGCGCGACCGGCTAGCGAACGAGATGCCTCAGCAGGAAGAGGAGATTCGCGGGACGCTCGGCGAGCCGGCGCATGAAGTAGCCGTACCATTCCTCGCCGTACGGCACCAGCAGCCGGAGCGCAAGACCCATGGCGCGAATTTGTCCGTGCAGGTCCCCACGGATGCCGTAGAGCATCTGAATCTCGAACCGCTCCCGCGGTGTCCCGAGCTCGCGCGCGCGCCGCTCCACCCGGGCGATCAGTCGCTCGTCGTGGGTGGCGAAGCCCGTGTACGTGCCCGCCGCGAGCAGCAGATCCATGAGCCGCTCGTAGTTGCGGTCGACCTCGGCCTTGCCCGCGAAGGCCAGCGACGGCGGCTCCCGGTAGGCGCCCTTGCAGAGCCGCACCGTCGCGCCGAGCCCAATGAGCCGGCGCACGTCCTCCTCGCTGCGACGCAGGTACGCCTGGATCACGCACGCGACGTTCGGATACTCGCGGCGGAGCTCCGCGTAGAGGCGGAGGGTGCGGTCGGTGTAGACCGTCTGCTCCATGTCGATCCACACCAGGGTGCCGTGATCGCGCGCGCGGTCCAGAATGCGCCGCAGGTTCTCCGCGCACGTGCCCCCGGAGACGTCGAGTCCCATGTGCGTGAGCTTGAGGGAGGGAACGCAGCGGAGGCTGCGGCGCTTGATCTGATCGAGGATCTCCAGGTAGGCGGCGGCGGCGGCGCGCGCCGCCGTCTCGGTGGCCACGTTCTCGCCGAGATACGTGACGGCGGTCGAGAGGCCCCCGTCGTTCACCCGCTGGATGACGGTCAGCGCGTCTTCGAGCTCGGTGCCCGCCACGAAGCGGCGCACGAGCCGCCGGGTGAGCGGCAGCCGATTCAGGGCGCGGCCGAGGCCGGGCCGCGCGGACAGCGCGAGAAGCGCTGCGCGCATCATCGGGCGCTCAGTATCTCACAGAGGATTCCCTCCCGCAGTCCGCGGTCGCTCACGACGAGCGAGCCAAAACCCAGTCTGTCCATCACTGCCAGGCAGATGGCGATGCCCGGGATGATCACGTCGGCCCGTCCCGGCTCGAGACAAGGCAGCCGGGCGCGCTCGGCCACCCCGAGGGCGCCGAGACGGTCCAGCAATCGCTCGACGGCACCCCGCGCGAGCGTGTGGCCTTGAACGCGGCTCGCGTCGTAGGAGGACAGCCCGAGATCGAGCGCCGCCAGCGCCGTCACCGTGCCGGCAGTCCCGACGAGCGCGGGCGGTCGCGCCTCGATGATTCGCGCCGGGATCTCCCGCGCCATGCAACCATCGATCTCGCCGCGCATGAGCGCGAAGCGTGCCCAATCCACCGGCCCGGCGTCCCCGTACCGCTCCGCCAGCCGCACCACGCCCAGCTGCAGGCTCACCACGGCGCCCGGGCGGCCGCCCTCGCCGAGGACCAGCTCGGTGCTCCCGCCGCCAATGTCGAAGAGCACGAAGGAGCCGCCGAGCTGAGGCAGGCCCGCGGCCACGCCCTGGAACGTGAGCCGGGCCTCCTCCTCGCCCGACACCACGCTCGCGTCGAGCCCCGTTGCCGTCCGCAGGAGGGCGAGCAGATCGGCGCGGTTCGACGCCTCGCGGACCGCGCTGGTCGCGACGACTAGGATCTCCGAAGCGCCCAGCCCCCGGGCCGCGGCGATGAACTCGGACACCGTGTCCACCGTCCGGCGCATCGGCGCCTCGAGCAGGCGGCCGGCCCCCGCCTGTCCTTCGCCCAGCCTCGTCACGCGCTGGGATTGGTGGAGCGGCCGCCATTTGCGGCCTTCCGCTTCGACGACGAGCAGGCGAACGGTGTTGGTACCGAGATCAACCGTGGCGAGGCGCCGGGTCAAGCGGGCGCGCGCAGACGAAGCGCGTCGCGAACGACGGACAGGACGCGGTCCAGCCGGAAGGGCTTCACGAGAATAAGGTCCACGCCACTCTCCCGCAAGCGGTCGTGATCGAGGAGGTGCCCCCAGCCGGTGATCAGCACGACGGCCGTCTGCGGGCTCAGATGCCTGACGGACTGCGCGACCTGAAGTCCCGAGCGGTCCGGCAGGGACAGATCAGTGAGTACCAGGTCGAAGCTTCCGTTGCGCAGCTTCGTGAGCCCCTCGGGTCCGTCGGCGGCGGACTCGACGCGGTACCCCGCTTCGGTGAGGGCGTCGACCAGCATCGACCGGATCTGAACTTCCTCCTCGAAGATGAGAATTGAGGCCAGCGCAGGCGGCTCGCCTACCGGAGCCCGAGCCGGCACGGCTTCCGCGGCCGCGGGCTCCTCGACTACGGGCCCGGGCCCTTCGCGCACGGCCTGGGACTCCTCGAACTCGGTCTCGGGCGACAGGAAGACGATGTCCGGAGCTTCCAGCCCGGCTTCAGTCGCCGGCGGGGCCTTGGGCGGCTCGAAGGTCTTGGGCGGAGCTTCGGGCGTGGAGGCCGCCACCGAATCGCGGGGCACGGACCTGGAAGGCCGCTCGACCTCCCGGCGCGGCGGCACCTCGGCCGTGGGCCCCGCGGCCGGGAGCCAAACAGTGACCGTCGTGCCGCCGGCGGCGCTCTTGATGTCGATGGCGCCTCGGTAGCGCGTGACGATGGCGTGAACCACCGACAATCCCAGGCCGAGCCGCTCCGGGGCGCGCGTGGTAAAGAAGGCGTCGAAGATCCGCGACCGGATCTCGTCCGCGATCCCCTCGCCCGTGTCGCTCACCCTAAGCTCGACGCCTTCGGCCCTGGGCCGCGTGCGGATCACGATGCGGCCGCCAGCGGGCATGGCGTCGACCGCGTTCACGATCAGGTTCATCACAGCGTCGCGCAGGGCGGTCGGATTGGCCGCAACCGGCGGCACCGGCTGGAGATCCGTGACAATCTCGATCCGCTGGCCCCGCCCCGCGGGCTCGTCCCGCCGCGTTTGCGTCAGGCCGACGGCATCCTGGATCAGCGCCGTCATCTCGACCGGGCTCACGGTGTCGCTCGTGGTCGTGGCCGCGAGCCCCAGCAGCCGGTGAACGATGTCGGCGCCGCGCCACGCCGCCTCCTCGAGCATCCCCAGTCCCTCGCGTAGCGAATCGTCGTGCGCGCGCGCCAGCAGCAGCTGGGCCTTGCCCAAGATGAGCGCGAAGATATTGTTGAACTCGCGGGAAATGCCGCCCGCCATCTCCCCCAGGGCGCGGGCCTTCTCCCCCTGGACGAGCCCCTCCTGAGCCGCCAATGCTCGATCCAGGGCGCCGCGCAGCTCTCCGTGGACGCGATTGTTTTCGACGGCCGCAGCCACCAGCGAGGCCAATACCTGCGCCGCCTCGATCTCCTCGGGGGAGAAGTCCTTGATCTCCGTGTCAGCCAGGTAGAGGGCGCCGAGGGTCCGGCCGCCGAGATGCAGCGGGACCAGCAGACAGGCGTGGAAGCCGGCGTCGCCCAGGAAGCTGCCCTCCGGGCTCCGGCACGTCTGGACGTCGCGGCAGGCCACCGGCGCCTGGCCCGCCAGCATTTCGCCGGTAAGGCCCTCGCTCGCGTTCATCCTCCAGGTCGCCGCATCCGGCAGCCCGCAGGCGGCGGAAAGCGTCAGCCGATCGCCGGCGAGTAGCGCGACCGCGGCCGCCCGCGCCCCGACCAGGCGGCACCCGACGTCGCAGGCCCGCGCCAGCGCGTCCGCGAGGGCGCGCCCGATCGCGGCTTCCTCGACGAAGCCGCTGAGCTCTCTCAGGTGAGCGAGATTGCCGCCGTGCCGCTCGAGAAGCCCCTGGTGCACGAGGCCCGCGCCTACTCGGTCGGCGAGAACTAGGAGCAGCACGGTGTCGCTCGCGCTGAACGGCGCTCCCAGCGTCCGCCGACCCGCGTAGAGAACGCCCGCCACCTCGCCGTCCGCCCGCACCGGGACTGCAATGGCCTCGCGAACCGGGAACCGCTCGATGAAGGAATCCGCTTCGTCTGGTGAGGCGGCGGGATCGAACGTCATCAGCCGTTTCTCGGCGTAGACGCGGCCCACCAATCCTTCGCCGGGCAGCAGCGATACCGTCAGCAGATCGTCGCGGCGGAAGCCCCGCGCTGACCGTGGAACGAGTCGGCCGGAGGGCGCCTCGGCCACAAAGAGCATGGTTCGGTCAGCGGCGAGCAGGCGGGCCACGCGGTCCACGGCGAGCGCGTAAAGCTCGCCGGGCTCGAGGCCAGCGGAGGGAATGGAGAGGACTTCCTGGAAGAGCGCGAGCGTGCTGTCGTCGGAGTCGGCGGTCCGGCGATCCGCGGCGCCGGCTCCGGAACCGCCCGCGCGCTCCAGCCGGCTCAGGTGCTCGCTCAGCAAATCCAGCGCCTGCCTGAGCTCCGACAGGGTTGTCCGAAGCACTGGCGGGTCGAGATCCCGCCGCGCAAACTCGTCGTTCATCAGCCGGACCGGATACCTGTCGTACGTAGATGCATGGGCCCTCGCTGCCGGCGCTCCCGCGCCGGCGTCATTCGAAGCTGCCCTGCCCTACTTCTTCAGCGACCGGATGTACTGGATGAGCGCCCAGCGCTCGGGCTCCGGCAAATGCTTCCACGGCGGCATCGCGCCGCGCCCGTTGCTGATCTTCCAGAAGAGCTCGCCATCCGTCTCGCTCTGGACGCGGGCCGAGGTCCAGTCAGCGGGCTTGGGGTTCAGCGCCACGGCCGCGGCCCCGTCCCCCTTGCCGGAGGTGCCGTGGCAGGAGACGCAGTTGACCTGCGCCGACTTCTTGCCGTCGGCCACTGCCTTGGCGCTCGGGGGCAGCGGGCTCTTCTTGGCCTTCTCGGCCTCCGGCGCCACCCACGGCGCCTGGGCCCACGCCACTCCACCCAGCGCGAGACTGGTTACCAGGGTGGCTACAGCAACGAACGATACCGACGATCCGGACATGACCTCCCCCCTTCTGAGACTGGGACGACTGCACCGCGTCTCGGTTCATCCGAAAACGACATTTAACACCAGCCCCGCTCCGGGGGTCAAGGGGTTTCGTAGGGGATTCGCGGGTTTCCGAGGAGGCCTACATATGCTATCGTCGCGGAAGATTGCGGGCGCTGCGCGTCCTGCCTCCCGGTAACTCCTCGCGGGAACGGAGCAGACATGGTCGACGACAGGCTACACGCCGTAGCGGTGGTGGGCGCGGGACCCGCGGGCCTTTTCGCCGCCCGGGCCCTGGCGGCCAACGGCTGTCGCGTCTTGCTTCTCAACCGCGACGTCAAGCCGGGCGGCCTCGCGGAGTACGGTATCTTCCTCAACAAGTACAAGATGAAGGGCGGACTGAGGAAGCAGTTCCAGAAAATCCTCACCGATCCTCGCGTCACCTACCTGGGCCACGTGACGGTGGCCCAGGAGAGCGCCCTTACCGTCCCGGACCTGGCGGAACTGGGTTTCGATGCTCTCGTTTTCGCCATCGGCGCCCAGGGAACGAAGTATCTCGGTATCGAAGGCGAGCGTTTGCCCGGCGCTTACCATGCCAAGGATCTCGTCTATCACTACAACCGGCTTCCGCCGTTCAGCGAGCGCCCCTTCCCAATCGGGCGCCGCGTGGCCATCGTCGGCGTCGGCAACGTCATGGTTGACATCGCGAACTACTGCATCCACTTCTGCGAGTGCGCCGAGGTCATCGCCGTTGCCCGGCGCGGCCCCTTCGAGAAGGCCTACGACGATCGCGAGTTCGAAGACATTGAGGACGGCTTCGACCGGGAGCTGTACCGCCAGGAGCTGCAGCGGATCCGCCCGCGGCTTGAGGCCGTGGGCCAGGATCCCGAGGAGCTCCTCAAGGCGCTGGCGGCCAAGCCGGAGCCGCATCCGCGAGCGCGCACGCGGCTGCGCTTTCGCTTTCTGGCCTCTCCCAAGCGCGTGGTCGCCGAAGGGGGCCGCGTCGTCGGGCTCGAAGTGGAAGAAACGCGGCTCGAGCGAAAGGGGGACCGCGTCGCGGCCGTGGGGACCGGCGAGTCGGCAATAATCCCGTGCGACACCGTCGTGTTCGCGGTCGGCGACCGTGTGGACCCGAGCGCCGGTCTGCCGTACAAGGATGGGCTCTACGTGACGGCGCCCGGCGGGGAGCCCGCCGCCGCCTACCAGGTCTGGGATCCGGCCGCCCAGAGCCCGTTGACCGGCATCTTCGTGGTGGGATGGGCCCGCCGCGCCAGCGACGGAGTCGTCGGGCGCGCGCGGCTCGACGCCGAAACCGGCATCAAGCACGTTCTCGAATTCCTCGCCGGTCGCCCGCAGCGGCCGGCGGTCGAGGCTGAGCGGCTGATCGCCGCGCTCACCGAGACGCTGGCCAAGCGTGGGGTCGACTTCGTCACTTACGCCGACGTTCAGCAGCTCGAGGCCGTGGAGAAAGCGCGCGCCCAGGCAGAGAAGATCGAAGAGTTCAAGTTCGCGAGCGATCGGGACATGCTGGCCGCGCTCGGCCGCTAGCCGGCACCGTTAACCGTTCGACGTCGCACCGGAAGGGCGGCGCGCCCCCAGCAGGAGCAGCAGCGCCGCCGCCACCCCGTAGGCCCCAGCCACGCTGAGCGGTGTGCCGCTGTCCACGGCCCAGGGCCAGAACACGGCTCCGCTGGGCAATGGGGAGTGGATCAGCCCGAAGAGCGTGGCCAAACCCGCCGTCCCCAGCACCGCTCCGGCCTGAGGCAGCCGCCGATCGATGATGCAGGCCAGCGCCGATCCCCAGAGCAGCGCCGTCAGGATGAAGCCATTCCCCAGCACGAGCAGCGCCTGATACGTCGCCTGGCCCGCACCCGTCAGATCCACGGCGCTCTTGCCCACCGCGCCGAGCAAACTGTTGGCCTGAATGAGGACGAGGGCGGCCACCGCCGGGATGAATGAGATTGCCACGGCCGAGGCGTGGCGCGGGGGCGAAGCGAGGAAGGCCTGCGCCGTGATCTGGAGTCCGATGAAGATCAAAATGGGCGCCACCGCCGCTTCGGGAAGGAGGCTCACCAGCAGGGACACGACGCCCACGGCAGCGCCCGCGCCGATGACAACGCCGGTGGCCAGCGTATAGCCGGCACGCGCGCCCATGGCCTTGTAGGCAGGATGGCCGATGTACGGTGTGTTCTGGATCACGCCGCCGCAGGTGCCGGCGAACATGGTCGCGACCGCCTCGACGAGCAGGATATCGCGCGTCCGGTACTCGTCGCCGGCAACGATGGCCGACTCGGTATTGTCGATGCCGCCCACCACGGTGGCCAGAGCAAAGGGCAGCGCCACCGGCAGGTACGGCAACATGTCGTCGAGCACCTGAACCCATGCCAGCGTGGGCCACGGCAGCGCCAGCGCCGGCGACACGAGCGCCAGCGCCGGCGACACGAGCGCCAGCGTCGGCGCGGGCGGCACGGCGGCCCAAACGGTCGCGAGCAGCGCGCGGCCCCAGAATATCGCGGCGCCGCCCAGCACTGCGGCGAGGGCGCCCGGCAATCCCCATGGCATCCGCACGCCTCCGACCAGGGCCGCCAGCACGACCACCAGCGAAACGATTCCGACCAGCGGGTCCGCAAACACTTTGAGCGCCGGCAGGAACGCGATCAGGAGCACGGCCACCCCGGCGATGGAGCCCAGCAGGGCCGCTCGTGGCACCACGCGGCGCGCCCGGTCACCGGCGAAGGCCAGCACCAGCTTGAGAGCGCCCATGGCCACCGTCACGCCCATGCCGATCTTCCAGGCGAGCAGCGGATCGCGGGTCAGGATCATCACGGGCCCCAACACGCCGAACACGATTCCGAACAGCGAAGGCGTGTCGATGCCGAACGGCATCGCCGTGACGTCGGCGCGCCCCTCGGCGCGCATCAGGCGGATGGCGAGCCACGTATACAGCAGATCGCCCACGAGCACGCCCGCGGCCGTGCCCGGCACCATCACGCGGAGGACCAGGTCGGACGGAAAGCCGAAGAGGCCGATGAGGAGACTCGAGAGGATGACGAGCTGGGTCAGATTGTCGAGCGCGAGGCCGAAGAAGGCGTTCCAGTCCCCCGGCGCGTGCCACCGGAGGATGCCGTTGCGGGCGCCGCCGGGAGCCGGAGCCCGCCTCACGCTCAGGCGGACTTGAGCGAGCCGCGCTCCGCCTCGGAGAGCTCGCGCGCGAGGGAGCGGACGCGGACGGCCAGGGCGCTGCACCAGACCAGGCTCCCGCGGTTGTCGGCGACCTCGCGAAAGGACAGCTCGAGCGGCGGCTGCCCCGGCGCCGGCAGCAGGCGCTCGCCGAGCCGCAGCCTCAGGCCGTAACTCGACCCTTCCCGCGAGCCCTCGGTCTCGAGCACGGCCTCGGCCTTCGCGTTCTCGCGCTTGGCGTGCGAGACGGCAAAGTTCCCGAGCCAGCGCGCGACTTCATCGTAGTCACCGCCGGAGAACACGTCGCGCTCCTACGTTCCGAGGCGCAGCCCTAGCATTCGTTGTAGCCGCAGGAGAGGCACTTCTTGCAGCCTTCTTCGTAGATCAAGGTTGCCTGTCCGCACTCCTTGCAGAGATCGCCCACCCGGCGAAGACCGAAGCCGACCGGCGCCGTGTCACGACGCGGCTGTCCGATGTGCTCGCCCAGCGTGCGCGCCAGCGCGTCCGGCAGCGACAGCACCTTCGCCGCGCCGAATCCCGTGGGCTGGCCGCCGCCTATCCGGGAGAGCTGGTTGATCACCTCTTCCAGACGGCGCTCGGCCGACAGCGGCGAGGGCAGCCGCAGCACCAGCGACACGAGCCGCCCGAGGGCTTCGGCGACGGCCATGGTGTCCGATCCCGCCTTGCCCACCTGGACGAAGACTTCGAAGGGCTCGGCGTCAAGCGTGTCGTTGACGGTGATGTAGGCGGTCCCGATCGGCGTTTCCATCCGGTACGTCCGTCCGACGAGGCTGTGCGGGCGCGGCTTGACCGAGTCTTCCGCCACATCGGACGCGACGCCCGATTCATCGCGCACGCCCACGGTCAGTACTTGGCGACCCTTGCATCCATCGCGGAACACTGTGATGCCGAGACAGCCTTCCTCCCACGCCAGGAGGTACGCGTTCGCCACGTCGTCCGAGCTGGCCGCGCTGGGCAGGTTGATCGTCTTCGAGACGCCGTTGTCCGTATGGCGCTGGAAGACCGCCTGATGACGGACGTGCCAGCCGTACTCGATCTCGTGCGCGGTCTTGAAGACGGCGCGCGCGTCGTCGGGCACGCCCGGGACGCCCTCCAGCGTCCCGCGACGCGCGATCTCGGCCATGAGACCCTCGGAGTAGAATCCGCGCTCGCGCGCCACCCGCTCGAACGTCGCGCTCACGAAAGAGAGCACGCGCTCCTCGTCGGGACCCTTGACCCGGTGCTCGAAGGCCAGGGCGAAGACTGGCTCGATGCCCGCCGAGCAGCCGGCGATCATCGAGATTGTCCCGGTGGGCGCGATCGTCGTCACCGCGGCATTGCGCAAGGGCCGGCCATTCCGGTAGATCGATCGGGACCAGTTCGGAAACGGGCCGCGCTCTTCCGCGAGCCGCGCCGATTGGTCGTGGCCTTTCTCCTTGATGAACGCCATGAGCCGGTCGCCGAGCTCCAGGGCCCGCTCGCTGTCGTAGGGGATGCCCAGCGTGAAGAGCAGATCCGCCCACCCCATGATGCCCAGGCCGATGCGGCGGTTGGCCTTGACCATCGCGTTGATCTGGGGCAGCGGGAAGGGATTCACCTCGATCACGTCGTCGAGGAATCGGACCGCGAGACGCACGACCCGCTCGAGCTCGTCCCAATTCACTTCGGACTCCGCCCCGCCTTCCCCTGCGACCTTGGCCACATTGACCGACCCGAGATTGCACACATCGTTCGGGTGGAGGCTTTGTTCTCCGCACGGATTCGTCGCTTCGATCATCCCCAGCTCGGGGATGGGATTGGCCGGGCTGCGGTTGATGCGGTCGATGAAGACGAGGCCGGGATCCCCCGTGCGCCACGCCGCCCGCACGATGCGCTCGAATACCTCTCGCGCCGAGAGCCGCCCGGTGACGAGCCCGGTTCGCGGATTTATCAGATCGTAGTCCCCGCCCCGCGCGAGCACCTCCATGAAGGCGTCGGTGACGGCCACCGAGATGTTGAAGTTCGAGATGCCGCCGTCGAGC
>JBKPCB010000084.1:0-5968 GCA_046727155.1 Candidatus Methylomirabilota bacterium
GATCAAGTCCATTCACGTCCATTACGATGTGGCGGTCCCCGCGGACGCCGCCGAGGCAGCCGAGCGCGCCCTGGCGCTCCACGTGCAGGGCTGCCCCGCTCACCAGAGCGTGAAGGACGCCATCGACATCACCTGGGAGGCTTCCCTGCGGGCTGGAGATCAAGTCCTGGCCGTCAGGGGCAACGGGAGCGAGACCATGCCTGCGTGAGCCGTCGGCGGCAGCCTATGATACGCAGTCCCGGGGTTCGAACCGAGGGCGGCTAACTCGACGGCCATTCGGCCGCGTGAGTGCCGAGCGGCACCGCCGGCCGCGTCCAGCGGGCGGGCGTCTCGGAGAGTCGCGCGGCGGGCGCCACGTGACGGATGGTCCCAAACGGCGTCTCTGAGATCTGAAGCAGGTCATCGATGTCCTCGATCCTGAGCTCGGTGGCATTGACGCCATGGACCCGGCCGAGTCCGTCGATCCAGCGCCCGGTCTGGGCCAGGGAAAGCCGGACGAGATAGCTGCCGCCCTCCCGCGCGCGGCGGGCGAGCGCCGCCATCGCCGCAAAGGCGGCGAGGTATCCGGTGCCGTGATCGATAGCCTGGGCCGGCAGATGCTTCGGCCTATCGAGACCCGCAGCCAGGCCGCCCTCGTGGGCGATGCCGCTCACGCACTGGACGAGGCTGTCGAAGCCGCGCCGCTCTCGCCACGGCCCGACATGGCCATAGGCATTGAGGGTCACATAGACGATGCCGGGCCGGAGGCGAGCCACCTCTTCGGGTGAAAATCCGCGCCCGCCGAGAGCGCCGGGACGATACGACTGGACGAAGACATCGGACTGCCGGATCAGCTCTCTCAGGCGCTCGGCCTCATCCGCCCGCCGCAGATCGAGGAAGGCCGACAGCTTGCCGCGGCCCGTGTCCATGACCAGAAGATCGATGCTGGGCAGATGGCTTGCCGTGACGAGCATCACCTCGGCGCCGTGCTCGGCGAGCGTGCGGCCGCATACCGGCCCGGCAATCACGCGCGTGAGATCGAGCACGCGCGTGCCCGACAGGGGGCGTCTGCCATCTCCGCAGGGCTCGGGAGCGGCATCGCCGATCCTCGAGATCTCGAAGAGCGGCAGCCCGGCTACGGCCTGAGCCTGCCGATGCTCGCGCCACTCGCCGGCCGGGCGGACGAGGGCGGCACAGAGGCCCGCCGCCGCCAACTCGTCCTCGAGCGCGGCGCCCTTCCAGCCGGCAACCGCTGCCGCGACCTCCTCGCGGGTGCCGCCACATCCAAGCAGGCGCAGCACCCCGTCCCGGTGGTGCGGGAAATTGCAGTGAAGCTGGAGCCAACGACCATCAGCGGCCCGATAGAATCCCGAGACCGGGCTCCATGGATCGGGGGCCTTTTGGCCGTTGACGCGGAGGTGACGCTCGCTCCCGAAGGCGGCCGCCGCGGCCCTGATGTCCACGGCGACGGTTTGCCTGCTGCCGGTGCGCAGGCGCCAGAGCTCGGCCGCAGCGAGGCCGGCGGCGCCGATTGTCGCCAGCGCCGCTGTGCCGAGCTTGAAGCTGCCCGGAAGGACCGGATCGCTCCCCGTCAGCGTGACCCGGTCGAGAGCCGCGCGGTCGCAGCCGCCAAGCGCCCAGAGATGCTCGAGGGCGTCGCGCGCGTCACTCGTCATAGCCAGGCGATTTACTGCAGCGGCGAGAAGGACGACGGCATCATGAGCTTATTGGCCTGCGCCAGCAGCTCGTCGCCGCCGCCCGGCGGCGGCCACACGCCGGCCGCTCGCGCCTGATCCCGGATCGCCAGCCGCTGGTCCATGCTCTTGTACGCCCAGACGTGGATGAACCGGTTGGCCTGGCCGAACTCCACGCCGCCGGCCAGGACGATCGGTGACAGCTTCGTCCGCTCGGCGATCTTCCCCTCCCACCGCTTCATGACGTCCGGCAGCGAGCCAGGCCTGAGGCTGTAGCAGCGCATCTCGAAGATCGGACCCACCGTGCCGGGCGTGATCTCCGGGATGAATGGGAACGGCGTCACGATCTCCACCTCCTGGTGGACGATGAACTCCCGGGTCTTCGGCGGCCAGTTCGGATCCTTGGCCGCTTCGGCGCGGATGCGGGCGCGCTCGCCCAGATCCCTGTACGGCCAGACATGGATGATCTCGTTGAGCGGGCCGACCTCCGTATGCCAGAAGGCGGCGAGCGGCGAGTACTTCCGCCGGTATTCATAGGCCTCGGCGTAGCGCTTCTCCACCTCGGCGAGGCTGCGGGGTTTCAGCGTGTAGGTCCGGATCTCATAGATCATGAACGGTCCTCCTTTAGCCTGGAGTATTCATCACGAGGGCACTACGTCTGAGACGGGCAGGTCCTGTCGCCCCGGCCGCCCGTTTCTCCATCTTTGTCGTCGTCCGTCAGTCAGCCGCAGGCAATGGCGTATACATCCTGGACGCCCGCGGGCAGCCGACGCTCGCTCCATGCGCGGCCACCGTCCTTGGTGCTGAACACCTGGCCGGTCCGGCTGACGCAGTGGACCTGGCCGGCATCGCGATGATGAAGCGCGACCGCCATCATCGTACTCTCGGCCTTGACTCCGCGATCGAACCGCGTCCACGTCTCGCCGAGGTCCAGGCTGCGGTAGAGCGAGCCGTCCTCGCTGCGCGCGGCGGGGCTGAGGCAGGCGTAGAGCATGCGCGGATCCTGCGGCGATACCCGCACATCACGCGCGTAGGTCAGCGGCGAGAAGCGTCCGACCTCCATATCCTGCCAGCCCGCGCCGCGGTCGGCGCTGCGGAACAGTCCCATCCGCACGGCGAGGAAGACGGTGCCCGGCGCCGCGGCGCTCACGCAGACGGCATGGCCGTCCAGCATGCCCTCGGTGTCGCTGTCGCTCTGGATCCGGCTCCTGAGATGCGGCTGCTCGGCCAGCGCGACGAGGGCGGCGCTCATGTCCTCCCACGACTCGCCCCCGTCTCGGCTGCGGAGGACGCCGCCGACCTCGAGCGTCGCGTAGAGCTCGTCGGGGTACGCCGGATCCGCGGCCAGTCGCATCACGCGGCAGGCGAAGCTCATTTTGACGCGGTCCGCAGACCGTGCCGGCAGCCGCCGCCACGTGTCGCCGCCATCGTCGCTGCGGAAGATCCCGACGGGGGACGTGCCGGCATAGAGCGTGCGTGGGCGGGTCGGATGCACGAGGATCGACCACACCTGGGTTTCCCCGGGGAAGTCCAGCCGCTCCCAGCGCTCGCCACGGTCCACGCTGCGGTACGGGCCGTCCTGCGTGCCCGCATACACGATGTCGGAGTTCGTCGGATGGACGGTGATCGCCTGGACATTCGCCCGCTCGGGCAGGCCCTTGGCGAGCGGCTCCCAGCGGTCGTCGCCGCCGGCGCAGCGGAAGATTCCGCCGACTGCGGCGGCCGAGAAGCGGGCCGCGCCGACGTAGACATGTGAGAGACCCTGCCGCTCACCCATGATCAACCCTCCCTCGACCGTGACCGGTAACCCGCCTCCACCGCCGTGGCCGCGAGTCTAACAGGGACGCCATGGTAGTCCAACCCGGCTTGACGCGGCGCCCGCCGGCAGTGCAACATCAGGCCCGGCTTGCGCTCGCGCCGAGAGGAGAGGACGAGCATGCAGATCGGCTGTCATCTGCCCACCCAGGGTCCCGTGGCTACGCGCGAGGCCCTGCTCGCCTTCGCGCGCGAGGCGGAAGCACACGACATCGCATCGCTTTGGGTGAGCGATCACGTCGTCTTCCCGAGATCGACGACGGGCACGTATCCCGGCGGGCGATTTCCGCATCCACCGGATAGGCCATACCTGGAACCCGTCACGGTCCTCGCCGCAGCCGCCGTCTGCACGACGCGCCCTCGGATTGGCGCATCCGTATTCATCCTCGGCCACCGGCATCCCGTCGTCATGGCCAAGATGCTCGCGAGCATCGATGCCCTCTCGAGCGGACGCCTGATCTGCGGCGTCGGCGTCGGTTGGTGGAAGGAGGAGCTCGAGATCCTGGGCGCTCCCTTCCACGCGCGGGGCCGCCAGGCCGACGAGATCCTGCGCGTGTTCAAGGAGCTCTGGACGGCGCAGAACCCCTCCTTCGAAGGTCAGTTCTTCCGCTTCCACGACATCGGCTTCGCGCCCAAGCCGGTGCAGAAGCCCCATCCGCCGATCTGGGTCGGCGGCGACAGCCCGGGCGCCTTCCGACGGGTGGTGACGCTGGGCGACGGCTGGCACGCGACATCGAAGACGCCGGTGGAGCTCAAGGATAGCCTCAACCACCTGCGCGCGGCCGCTGACGCGGCCAAGCGCCCGTTCGAGACCATCGAGCTGTCCGTCCGTTTCGTTCTCAGCGACGAGCTCCTGGCGGACGGGCATCAGGCCGTCGTCGACCGGCTCGGTGAGTACAAGCGGCTCGGGCTCAGCCATGTGATGCTCGACTTCCGCCGCGATGATCTCGCGCAGATGCTGCGGATCCTGGAGCTGGTCGCCACGACCATCCGGCCCGCCGTCGACTCCGCCTAAGGAGACGCTATGAGGCCACTTCTCGCCTGCTGCCGCGTCATCACGTTGCTCGCGCTGCTGCTGCTCCCCGCCCTCGCCGGGCCCGCCGCGGCCGCCCCAGAGGGAACGCTCACGTGGGGGCTCCACGTCACCCTGGCCGCGCGCTGGCTCGACCCGAGCGACACCGAAGCGTTCATCAACCCGTTCATGGTGCTGTATGCCATTCACGACGCGCTGGTCAAGCCCATGCCGGCAGGAGATAACACGCCGAGCCTGGCCGAGTCGTGGACGGTGTCGAAGGACGGGCTGACCTACGAGTTCGTCCTGCGGCGGGGAGTGAAGTTCCACAATGGCGAGCCGGTCACGGCGGAGGACGTCAAGTTCTCGTTCGATCGGTACCGGGGCGCCGCGGCGAAGCTTCTCAAGGACAGGGTGCGGGAGGTGCAGATCGTCGATCCCGGTCGACTCCGCTTCATCTTGAAGGAGCCGTGGCCAGACTTCATGACCTTCTACGGCACATCGGCCACGGGCGCGGCCTGGATCGTTCCGAAGAAGTACGTGGAGAAGGTGGGAGACGACGGTTTCTTGAAGGCGCCCGTCGGCGCGGGGCCATACCGGGTGGTGAGTTTCACGCCTGGTATCGAGCTGGTCATGGAGGCCTTCGAGGGCTACTGGCGCAAAGTGCCTTCCGTGAAGCGACTGGTGTTCCGCAGCATGCCAGACGAGAGCACCCGCGCCGCCGCCCTCAAAGCGGGCGACGTCGATCTCGTTTATCTGCTGAGCGGACCGCTGGCCCAGGAGGTCAAGCGGACGCCAGGGCTACGCCTGGCCGCTTCCAGGCCGCCCGGCGTCGTCTTTCTCGACCTGCCCGAGCAATGGGACCCGAAGTCGCCGTGGCACGACCGCCGCGTGCGTCTGGCGGCCAGCTACGCCCTCGACCGTAATGCTCTCAACCAGGCGGAGACCCTCGGCCTTTCGCATCCTACCGGCGGTCTCATCCCCCGGGTCCTGGACTTTGCGCGAGCCTACGAGCCGCCGCCCTATGATCCCGCCCAGGCCAAGAAGCTCCTGGCCGAGGCGGGCTATCCCAATGGCTTCGACGCCGGCGACCTCACCCCGTGTCCCCCGTTCTTCTCGCTGGCCGAGGCAATCGGCGGCTACCTCCAGGCGGTAGGCATCCGCACGCGTCTGCGCACGATGGAGCGCGCCACCTTTCTCACCGCGTGGCGCGAGCACAAGATCAAGGGCGTGATCATGGGCCTCGGCGCCCCCGCCGGCAATGCGGCGACACGCATCGAGGTCTACGACACCAAGAACGGCATCTACGCATCGGGCGTGGTGCCGGAGATCGAAGACCTCTACCAGCGCCAGGCGCGGGAGCTGGACAGAAAAAAGCGCGAGGCCATGCTCCACCAGATCCAGCAGATCATGCACGACCGGGTCATGCACGTGCCCATCTACGAATTGGCTTTCCTCTGGGGGATCG
>JBKPCB010000085.1:0-8898 GCA_046727155.1 Candidatus Methylomirabilota bacterium
GGCCCCGTCACCAAGATCGTCGACGGGCTTGCCGCCGACTTCGAGAAGGAGAATCCGGGGATCAAGGTCAGGCCCATCTACGCCGGCACCTACCAGGAGACCATCGTGAAGGTGCTGACGGCGCTCAAGAGCGGCCAGCCGCCGCAGATGTCCGTGCTGCTCTCCACCGACATGTTCACACTCATCGACGAAGACGCCATCGTCCCGTTCGATACGGTGGCGACCAGCGCCGAAGACCAGGCCTGGCTCAAGAGCTTCTTCCCGGCCTTCATGCTCAACAGCCAGACAGGTGGGCGCATCTGGGGGATCCCGTTCCAGCGCTCCACCATCGTGCTGTACTGGAACAAGGAGGCCTTCAAGGAAGCGGGGCTGGACCCGAATCGGCCGCCCGCCAATTGGGCCGAGCAGGTCGAGTACGCGCGAAAGCTCACGAAGCGCGACGGCAGCGGCAACGTGAGCCAGTGGGGCCTCGAGGTCCCGTCCTCGGGCTTTCCCTACTGGCTGTTCCAGGGGTTCACCACCCAGAACGACGTGCTGCTGATGAACCCGGCGGGCACCGAGACCTATTACGACAAGCCGGCCGTGATCGAGGCGCTGCAGTACTGGGTGGACCTCTCGCAGAAGCACCGGGTGATGCCGTCGGGCATCATCGAGTGGGGCACGACGCCGAAGGATTTCTTCGAGCGGAAGACAGCGATGATGTGGACGACGACGGGCAACCTGACGAACGTCCGGAACAATGCCAAGTTCGAGTTCGGCGTGGCCATGCTGCCGGCGGGCAAGCGGCGCGGCTCGCCCACGGGCGGCGGCAACTTCCACATCTTCAAAAAGAGCACGCCGGCCCAGCAGGCGGCGTCGCTCAAGTTCATCAAGTGGATCACCTCGCCTGCGCGCGCGGCCGAGTGGGGCATCGACACGGGTTACGTCGCCGTGCGGCCCGACGCCTGGGAGACGCCGACGATGAAAAAGTACGTGGCCGGCTTCCCCGCCGCGGCCGTGGCGCGCGACCAGCTCCAGTACGCGGTGGCGGAGCTCAGCACGCACGACAATCAGCGCGTGACCAAGGCGCTCAACGACGGCCTGCAGGCGGCGCTCACGGGCGCCAAGACATCGGAGCAGGCCATGAAGGACGCCCAGCGCGAGGCCGAGCGCATCCTGCGGCCGTACCGTCGATGAGCAAGCGATCGGGATACGGGGTGCGCCCCAACGGGCCCGGGGCCGCCCGCCCCGGACCACGCTGACTCGCAACCTGTGATCCGCATTCCTCATCACGAGCCCCGATTGTGAGGTTCACGCCTTCGGCAACCCGCAGACGCCACGGTTCCGGGGCGGGCGGCCCCGCGCCCGCCGGGCGCGTCCTGTCGTCCGGACGCCACGACTCCGGGCGGGTGGCGTCGGGCTGGCCTCCGGCAGCTGGCCGGAGTGGGACCCCCGAGTCCCGTCCGCAGCTCAAGGCAGTTCGAGCCGAGGGACGGCCGAGCGCCCCAGGCGCGAGCGTCACGAGGCGAGGGCTGAGTTGAGTCTGCATTCGGGCGAGTGGGTGACGGAGGCCCGGTGCCGTGAGGCCAGCCCGACGACAGGACCCGCCCGACTTGCCGTGACGCCATGACGACGTCGGGAGGACGGTGGAGCGTTCACATCCAAGGCTGGCTCTTGCTGCTGCCCGCGGCCGTGCTGCTGGTGACGTTCACGCACTACCCGACGGTCGCGACGCTCTACGACAGCTTCTTCTCGACGGCGCGGCCGAACCGGCCGTCCCTCTTCGTGGGGCTCGAGAACTACGCGACCATGGCGCAGGACCCGGTGTTCTGGCAGGCCCTGCGCAACAATATCTGGTTCGCGGTGGGCACGATCCCGGCCTCCGTCGTGCTGGCGCTCGTCATGGCGCTCTGGGTGAACTCGAAGATCGCCGGCCGCGGGCTCCTGCGATTGTCCTACTTCACGCCGACGGTGCTGCCGATGATCGCGGTGGCCAATATCTGGCTCTTCTTCTACACGCCGGGCTATGGACTGCTCGAGCAGATCACCGGCCTCTTCGGGCTGCCGAGCCACAACTGGCTCGGCAGCCGTGACACCGCGCTGGCCTGCCTGATCGTCGTCACCGTATGGAAGGAGGCCGGGTTCTTCATGATCTTCAACCTGGCGGCGCTGCAGCAAATGTCGCCGGCTCTGGGCGAAGCGGCGGCGCTCGAGGGCGCCGGGCGCTGGTATTTCTTCCGCCGCGTCACTTTCCCGCTCCTGATGCCCACCACGCTCTTCATCCTGATCAACGCGGTCATCAACTCGTTCCGGCTGGTGGACCATATCGTGGTGATGACCAAGGGCGGACCCGACAACACGACGGCGCTGCTCCTCTACTACATCTACGACGTGGGCTTCAAGTTCTGGGACTCGACCTACGCGGCGGCGCTGACCATGGTCCTGCTGCTCCTGCTGGCGCTGATGGCCATGGGCCAATTCGTGTTCTTCGACCGCCGGGTGCACTACCAGTGAGCGGACCGACCGAGCCCCGCGGCGTCACCCGCTCGCTCGAGACGCTCGGCGCCTGGCTCCTTGGGTTGCTCTGGGCACTGCCGCTGGCCTACGCGGTCTGGACGGCTTTTCATCCCTCGGAGTTTTCGACGCGCTTCGTGCTGACCGCGCCGCTCACCCTCGAGAACTTCGTCAAGGCGTGGCAGGCGGCGCCCTTCGCCCGCTACTTCGTGAACACCACCCTGCTGGTCACCACGATCCTGGCCGCCCAGCTCGTGCTCTGCACGCTCGCGGCCTACGCCTTTGCCCGCTTCGCGTTCTTCGGACGCGAGGTCGCCTTCCTGCTGGTGCTCGTGCAGCTGATGATCATGCCCGACGTGCTGATCGTCGAGAACTACCGGACCATGAGCCGGCTCGGCATTCTCGACACCATCGGCGCCATCGGGCTGCCGTACATGGCCTCGGCCTTCGGCATCTTCCTGCTGCGCCAGACCTTCAAGACGGTACCCAAGGAGCTCGACGAGGCGGCGCGGGTGGAAGGGGCGGGAGCGCTCCAGACGCTGTGGAAAGTCTATGTGCCGCTGGCGAAGCCGGTCTACATCGCCTACGCGCTGGTCTCGGTGAGCTACCACTGGAACAACTTCCTCTGGCCGCTGATCGTGACCAATTCGGTGCAGTCACGGCCGCTCACCGTGGGGCTGCAGGTCTTCTCCTCGGGCGATCAGGGCGTCGACTGGTCCATCATCACCGCGGCCACGCTCATGACGTCGGGACCGCTCCTGATCGCCTTCCTGCTCTTCCAGCGCCAGTTCGTCCAGAGCTTCATGCGGGCAGGAATACGATGAGCCACCGCCATACCCTCCCGCGCAAGGGCTCCTTCCAGCGCTCCCGGTAAACGCGCTTGAGCGCCAGCCAGGCCCAGCCCATCCCCACCAGAAGCACGAGCAGGAGCAGGTTCGCGATGACGAAGCGGGGCCAGTTGTTGAGCTTGATCTGTAGGCGCTCGTTGATCAGGGTCAGGACGATGAGGTGGTGGGTGAAGTAAAGGAAGAGCGCCGTCTGGCCCAGGATCACCAGCCAGCGAACCGGCAGGCGGAGGATCTCGACCAGCCAGTAGAACAGCGCCAGCTGGCAGAAGACCATTCCCATCACCCATGCCAGGGTCGCGCCGCGCGGCGTCCAATGGTTGTTGAGGGCGAAATCCCGCGTGAACATCCAGCGCTTGGCGGTCTGTGCCCACCAGTCCCAGCCGAAGAACCAGAGCAGGCACAGCCCGCCGGCCGCCGCCATCACCCACATGTAGCGCGCCCGGGCTTCGCGGTCCGGCTGCTGTACCCACCAGCCCCCCAGCACGAGCCCCACCAGCACCAGACACAGCCAGGGCCATGGGGGGAACTCGAAGAACAGTATCTTTGATGACTGCGGGTGAACCTGAACCCACTGGTTCAGCTGGGGGAACGTCCACCAGAAGGCCAGGTAGCCGAGCGCCGCGAGCGCGAGCAGCCCCCACTGGGCGGCGCGCGAGCGCAGGAGCAGCGCGCCCGGCGTCGCGATGAGAATGCTGAAGCCGATCGTCTGCAGCACGCCATTGTTCCAGACGGTCTTCCAGATTGGAGGATCCGGAAACACCAGAAGATTCAGGAGCAGTCCCGCCACGATGAGCTTGAAACCCCGGATGACACCTTTTCCGAGCGCGGCGCCCGCCGATTCACTCTTGGAAGTCGACAGCGGCACGCAGAAGCCCACGAGAAAGAGGAACATCGGCGCCGCCAACGTCAGCGTGACGTAGATGAGATAGTAGCGCGGCCATTTCATGGAGCCGTCCTGCCACCAGCGAGGGGTGTGGTTCAGCACCATGAGGATCAGGGCCAGTCCGCGGAGGGCGTCGAGGAACAGAAGCCGCTCGCGCGCCGGCCGAGGCGCCATCGTCGAAGTCACCATGGCCCTCCTTGCGTGGAAAGCTGGTCCAGTCGCCGGCGCCAGTCTAGCCCGGCGGCCACAACTATGCCAAGGCGCGGCTCTGCGGCCATCGGACGCCCGCCGTCACCGCGGGGCGGGAAGCGACACCCCAGTGAGGCGCCGGCGCCCCGCTGGAACGGCTCTCATATGCCACTGTCCTTTATTTTCCAGCTGTTGAGAAGGATGCTATTAGCTGGCACGCTTCCTGCTGCTCTCAGACGCCAGAGAGCCATCGTGATCTCCAACTTCAACAATAATACTGGCGTTGTCCTCCCCGCGT
The DNA here is from genome assembly GCA_046727155.1 of Candidatus Methylomirabilota bacterium. Taxonomy (GTDB): domain Bacteria; phylum Methylomirabilota; class Methylomirabilia; order Rokubacteriales; family CSP1-6; genus DASSSH01. The sequence continues at coordinate 4,712 of JBKPCB010000085.1, forward strand.
CGATAGGCCAGGAGCTCCGTCTCCAGGCCGCCGCGCTCGAGTCCGCCGCCAATGCCATCGTCATCACCGACCTCACCGGCGCCGTCGTCTGGGCCAATCCGGCCTTCTCCCGTCTCACGGGCTACGGCCTCGATGAGGTGGTCGGCCGGAGCCTGGGCGTGCTCAAGTCGGGCCAGCAGGCTCCGGCTTTCTACACCGACCTCTGGGACACGATCCTGTCCGGCCGCGTCTGGCAGGGACCGCTCGTCAACCGACGCAAGGATGGCAGTCTCTACCACGAGGAGATGACCATTACCCCCGTCCGCGACGAAGAGGAAGTCGTCACGCATTTCGTCGCCATCAAGCAGGATGTCACCGAGCGGCGGCGGGCCGAAGAAAATCTTCAGGACTTGTATCGGCTGTTCCGCTCGCTGATGGAGAATGCCCTCGACATCATCACAGTGGTGGCGGCCGACGGGAGCATCCGCTACGAGAGCCCCTCAGTCGAGCGAGTGCTGGGCTACGCGCCGGGCGAGCTGGTGGGGCGCAATGCATTCGACTTCGTGCCCGCAGAGGACGCGCAGCGCATCGCCGAGCTCCTCCGTGGCGCCCAGGGCCAGCCGGGGTACATGGCGTCGCTCGAGTTCAGGTTCCGCCACAAGGACGGCTCTTGGCGCGTGCTCGAAGGCGTTGGCAAGGACATGAGCCAGGATCCCATCGTCGCGGGCATCGTGGTCAACTCCCGCGACATTACCGAGCGCAAGCGGGTGGAGGAAGAGCTCCAGCGGCAACGCGAGTCCCGGCACCAGAGCGAGAAGCTGGCCGACATGGGGACCTTGCTCGCCGGGGTGGCGCACGAGCTCAACAATCCCCTCGCCGTGGTCATGGGCTATTCCGGGATGCTGGAGCAGGCCCTGGGCGACGGGCCCCATGCGCGCCGGGCCGAGAAGATCGTCAAAGCCGCCGATCGCTGCGTGCGGATCGTGCGCAACTTCCTGGCCCTGGCGCGCCAACATCGGCCGGAGCGGAAAGAGGTGCGGCTAAACCAGATCATCGAGGAGGCCGTGGAGCTCCTGGCGTACCCGCTCCGGGTGGACGATGTCGAAGTGGCACTGCGGCTGGCCAACGATCCGCCGGTGCTGTGGGCCGATCCCAACCAGCTCCACCAAGTGCTGGTCAACCTGATCACCAACGCGCATCAGGCCATGCACTCGGCCCCGCCCCCTCGGCGGCTCGTAATCACGTCGCGTGTCGACGCGGCAGGCGCTCGCGTTTCACTCGAGGTGGCCGACACCGGGCCGGGCATTCCATCCGAGATCCGGCAGCGGATCTTCGAGCCGTTCTTCACGACCAAGCCGGAGGGCCAGGGTACCGGACTCGGGCTTTCGCTCTGCCGGGGCATCGTCGAGGCGCATGGGGGAGCCATTCGAGTCGAGACCGAGCCGGGGCGCGGCGCCACCTTCATCGTCGAGCTTCCGGTGGTGGCGCCTCCCGCTGCGGACCGGGCGGCGGATGCATCGGACGCGGCTCCGGTCAAGCGCGGCGCCGCGATCCTGGTCGTGGACGACGAGATCGAAGTCGGCAGGCTGCTGGCCGATCTTCTGGCCGTCGATGCCCACCGGGTCGACACGGCGAGCAATGGCGCCGAGGCGCTGGAGATGCTCGAGGAGCGCGACTACGATCTCATCCTGAGCGATCTGCGCATGCCCCGGCTGGACGGCCCCGGCCTTTACCGCGAGGTCGAGAAGCGCCATCCCGCCCTGCTCTCACGCTTCATCTTCATCACCGGGGACACGCTGAACGCCGAGACGCGCGGGTTCCTCGAGCAGGTCACCGTGCCCAGCCTGCACAAGCCCTTCGATTTCGGCCAGGTAATGGCCGTCGTGAGGCGCGCGCTCCAGGGGCGGTGACGCCGTGGGCCGGCGTCAGCGCTGGTACTTGGTCGGCGTCCGGCGGGGAGGGAAGAACACCGGACGCGGCATCCGGCCCACCGGCACTTCGATCAGCACCGGTCGATCCATCTGCACCGCGTCGGCGACGAGACGGCCCACCTCAGTCGGTTCGGTTGCACGCAGGCCGCGCAGGCCGAAGGCATCGGCCAGCTTCATGAAGTCGGGGTTGTGGAGCCGAGCGCCAAAGGCGCCGCCCCAGGCTTCGTCCAGATCTCGCGCGACATTCCCGTAGGCGTTGTCGTTGAAGACCACGGCGACCACGTTGATCTTGTGCTGCACGGCCGTGGCGAGCTCCTGGGCGTTGTACATGAAGCCGCCGTCTCCGGAGACGGCGACGACCGGCCGGTCGGGGCGGGCGACCTTGGCGCCGAGCGCCACCGGGAAGGCGTAGCCCAGGTTGCCGGAGTAGGACGAGCTCAGATACGTTCGCGGCGCGTAGACGGGCCAGAACGGGCGCGAGTAGTAGCCGATCTGGTTCATACCCGCGACGAGGATCGCGTCTTCGGGAGTGCCGGCGCGCAGGCTCTTGAGAATCGAGGCCTGGGGCTCCTGGGTGGCCAGGGCGGCGACCTTCGCGCGCAGCGACTGGAACTCGGCCTTGCGCGATGGCCGCGCGGGTCCAGCCGCGCGCAGCCGCTCCAAGAGCGCTTCGAGCGTCGCGCGCGCGTCGCCCACCAGCCCGAGGGCGGCGGGGTGATTGCGGCCGATCTCCTCAGGGTCGACGTCGAGTTGGATGATCCGCTGTTCCGGCTGGAAAGAAACGAGCGCGAGGCGCGAGCCCACCGTGAGCACCACGTCGGCGGAATGGACGTGGGCGCGCAGCGGGGACTCCCGCCAGAATGCCGCACCCAGGGCGAGCTCGCTGTGATCGCTGACGGCGCCCTTGCCCTCGGCCGACGTTACGACGCCCGCCTGCAGGAGCTCGGCTATCGCCGCCAGCGCGTCGTGAGCCCCGGAGAGATGCACGCCGCCACCTGCATAGATGACGGGTGCGCTGGCGGACAGCAGCATCGCGGCCGCTCGATCCACATCGGCTGCCGGCGCGACGGCGCGGACGGGGTGCGGCGGATCGATCAGCTCAACCTCGCCCTCGTCCTCCATGGTCTCGGGCGGCATCTCGATCTCCACCGGCCGCGGCCGGCCCGTCCTGAGCTGGACCAGGGCCTCGCTCACGGCGGCGGGAATGTCGGCCACCTGGAGGACGCGCCGGCGCCACTTGGTCACTGGGGCGATGGCGTCGAGCTGGTCATTGACTTCGTGGAGGAGCCCGATATTCTTGCCGATGCTCGCCCGCGGGATCTGGCCGGAGATCATGAGGACGGGTGAGGAAGCCGAGTAGGCGGTGCTGAGCCCGGACATGGCATTGAGCAGCCCGGGGCCCGGCACCACGAGCGCGGTGCCGAAGTCCCCGCCGGCGCGCGCATAGCCGTCGGCCATGAAGCTCGTGGCCTGCTCGTGCCGCGTGGCGATGAAGCGGATGCGCGGCTCGTCGCGGAGCGCCGCCAGGACGCCGTAGAGCTGGACGCCGGGCAGGCCGAAGATCACGCGCACTCCGGCCGCGAACAGAGACCGGACGAGCGCCTCGCCGCCGGTCATCACCGCCATCGTGCCCGCTCCTCTCTCATCGCCACATGCGTCTTCCGGCATCACGCCGAGGCAGTATACCAAAGACGGCGCGGACGAGAGAGTGGGCCGCCTACTTCTTCCCGGAGGCAATATAGGCCCGCCAGCCTCCGTGAGCGGTGATCTCTTTTTGCCCCTCGCAGAGCAGCGGCTCGCCCAGCACGCCCAGCACCTCTTCCCCGTCGGCCAGCTTGACCTTGCCGATGCTGAGCCCCGGCGGCTCCTGCAAAAGAATGGTGGCCAGCCCCTCGGGCGGCACGGCCCAGACTTCGACGGCCACCGCCACGCCGCCCGAGGCGACGCGGATCATTGCCGGATGGCGGTCATTGATGGACCACAGCCGGTAGACGGGCTGTGTGGTGGCTTCGCGAACGAAGGTCGCGCCCGCGCCGACCATGTTTTTGTTCAGCTCGAGCCCTTTCATCAACGTGCCGTTCACCGCTAGCTTGACCGCCATGGCGCGCGCCTAGCGCGAGGCGCCGGCCCGGGCCACGGCCATTCCGGCAGCCGGCTCCGCCGCGGTCTCGCGCTGGGCCATGAGGCCGCAGAGTACCGCCATCAGGACATAGCCCAAAGCCACGGGCCACGATTGGGCCCAGCCGAGCCTCTCGGCGTGGATGACTCCGAAGAAGG
>JBKPCB010000086.1:0-17608 GCA_046727155.1 Candidatus Methylomirabilota bacterium
ACAAGGCGACGGGCTTCGCCAACAGCCCCGAGATGGTGTCGGCGCTGACGTTCTACTCGGAGCTGGTCACCAAGCACAAGGTCGCGAGCCTCACGTTCCCGACGCCGGAGGACGCCTTCGGCCAGAAGCGGGCGGCGACGATCTTCCGCGAGTCCTGGTTCTTCGGCTGGGTGCGGAAGAACGCGCCCGACGTCACCTTCAAGGTCTACGCGCTCCCCTGCGGCAAGGCGTGCCCCGGCGCCGGCAACCTCTTCCCGTGGACCAACATGGTCTACAAGAACAGCCCGAACAAGCAGGCGGCGTGGGAGTTCATGCGCTTCATCAGCAATGCGAAAGACGACCTCGAACAGCACCAGGCCCAGGGGATTCTGCCGGTGTGGACGGTGAACCTCGAGACGGCGTACGTCAAGGCGCGTCCCGACTATCGCTCGACGCAGGAGATGCTCAAGCAGCCCGTGCCGCCGGAGTACTACCATCCCAAGTCCAATGAGCTCGCCACCGCGTTTGGCGAGGCCGTGGTGGCCGCGCTGTATGGCAAGGGGCAGCCCAAGCCGCTGCTGGACGAGGCGGCGGCCAAGATGGACAGGATCCTGAGCGACTGACCGGCGGGTGACACCGTGCGGGCGTTTCTCCGGATGCTCGCTCCCCGCACCTACATGGACCGCCAGCGGCGGGCGGGACTGCTGTTCGTCCTGCCCGCCGTCGCCTATTTCAGCTGCGTCTTCCTGATTCCGCTCGGCGAATCCGTGCTGGGGTCCTTCTACCGGACCCAGCCGGGCGGGGCCGGCCAATTCGTGGGCCTCCGGCTCTACCAGAAAGTGCTCACCGATCCCACGTTCTGGCAGACGGTTCGCAACACGGTGACGCTGCTCCTGATGTCGGTGCCGGTCACGGCCGTGCTCGCGCTGGCCGTCGCCCTCGGCCTTCACCGCCTGCTCAGCCTGCGCTGGCGGAGCGTCTGGACGGCCATGTACTTCCTGCCGTTCTCGGTGTCGCTGGTGGCGGCGGCCCTGGTCTGGCAGTGGATCTACGACCCGGTGTACGGCGTTCTGAACCATGTGCTCGGGCGGGTCGGGCTCCCGCCGCTCAAGTGGCTCCAGAGCCTCGACCTGGTGCTGCCCTCGCTGGCCCTGATCAATGTGTGGGCGCGCCTGGGCTTCGACACGCTGATCTTTCTCGCCGCGCTCCAGGCCATCCCCGGCGAGTACTACGAAGCCGCCTCGATCGACGGCGCCAGCCGGTGGCAGATCCTCGGCCGCGTGACGCTCCCGCTCTTGAATCCGCAGATCGTCATGGTCGCGATCCTGGAGATCATTTTCAACTTCAAGGTCTTCGACACGGTGTACGCAACCACTCAGGGCGGGCCGGCGGCCGCCAGCGAGACGGTGATCATGCTGCTCTACGACACCGCGTTCAAGTTCTTCCGGCTGGGCGACGCGTCCGTCATTGCCGTCTTCGTCTTCGTGTCGCTGCTCGTCCTCACCCTGCTGCAGTGGCGGCTCTTCCGGCGGCAGGTGGAGTATTGAAGACCGGCCGGGGACACTGGCTGGTCGTGGGGCTGGTGGCGGCGGGCGCGCTGATCGTCTTCTTCCCGTTCTTCTGGATGGCCGTCACCTCGCTCAAGACCGTCCCGGAGATCCAGCGCGTGCCCCTCCAGGTGGCGCCAGACCGGTGGAGCAACTTCGACAACTACCGCGAGGTGTTCCGGCGCCAGCCCTTCGGGCGGTTCCTCCTCAACAGCGCGCTGGTGGCGTCGGTATCGGCGGCGTCGAGCCTCCTGGTCTCTTCCCTGGCCGGGTACGGCTTCGCCAAGTTCCGGTTTCCGGGCCGGGACGTCTTCTTTTTCGGCATCATCGGCATCCTGATGGTGCCGTTCCAGTCGGTGGTGGTGCCGCTCTATCTCTGGGTTAACCGGCTCGGCCTGCTCGACACCTATGCCGGCATCCTGGCGCCCGACCTGGTGAGCGTGTTTGGCGTCTTCCTCATGCGCCAAGCGATCGAGATGGTGCCCACCGACTACATCGAAGCCGCGCGGATCGATGGCGGGAGTGAGTTCGGCATCTTCTGGCGCGTCGTGCTGCCGTCCGTGGCGCCGGCGATGGCGACGCTCGTCATCATCAAGTTCATGTGGACGTGGAACGAGCTCTTCTGGCCGCTCGTGGTGATCAACTCGCCGACGATGAAGGTGGTGACCCTGGGCCTCGTGAGCTTCACCAACATGTACTTCATCGAGTACAACTTGGTCACCGCAGCGGCCGTCATCAGCATCCTGCCCATCCTCGTGATCTTCCTTCTCTGCCAGCGCTGGGTGGTGCGCGCCGTCGTCATGAGCGGGCTCAAGGGTTGACGGGGCCGCTCAGCGTCCCAGCAGCACGCCGCCGATCGCCGCCAGGCCCCCGACCACGGAGAGCACGAAGCCGACGCCGCCGATCCGATACCAGGGCGTGATCCGGCGCCACTCGGCGTCGGTCAGGTGCGGATGCAGCGCCGAGGGAGCGAGCCACCACCTGCGGGGGATGCGAATTCTCGCGGAGAGGCACCGGTACAGGATCACGTGGTACCAGAAGCCGGTGGGGACACCCAGCACGAGTCCGAGCAAGAGGGTGCCCAGCCCGATCGCGATGACGAGCCCGGGCGTCACAATGGTGGCGAAGAAGCCGATGAGCCCCGCCGCCACCACGGCCACGACTACCAGCGTGATCTCGAACATGTCAGGCGGTGCCCGACCGAGACGCTAGCATGGCAGGGTTGGGGTCGTATCCTGAATTGAACACTGATCCGGTCGAAGCGCTCTTCGCCCGCGGCGTCACCGACGGGCTTCCCGTCGTGCCGCCCACGCGCGAGCGGGTGGCGCGCGCGGTGGCGGCCGCCGGCCGCGCCGCCGACGAGCTGATCGCGCTGGTGCCGCCGAACAACGGGCGCGCCACGGTGGAGCGGATCGCGGTGAACGCCGTGATGGCGGGCTGCCGCCCCGAGTATCTGCCGGTCGTTCTGGCCGGCGTCGAAGCCCTGTGCGACGAGGCGTTCGCGCTCGTGGGCGTCTCGGGAACCACGGATGCCGTGGCGCCCCTGTTCATCGTCAACGGGCCCGCGCGCGAGGCGCTGGACATCAACTCCGGCCTGGGCCTCTTCGGCCCGGGCTGGCGCGCCAATGCGACCATCGGCCGCGCTCTGCGCCTGGTCTGGGCCAATATCGGCGGCGCCCGGCCGGGCGCGCCGAGCATGTCCACCTTCTCCCAGACGGGACGCTTCACCTATGTGATCGGCGAGCGCGAGGAGGAGAGCCCGTGGCCGCCGCTTCACGTCGAGCACGGCTTCGACCCCGGGGAGAGCACCATCGCCGCACTCCCGGCCGAGCCCCCGCAAATCGTCGCCGATTCCAAGAGCCGGAGCGCGGAGCATCTGCTCACGACCGTGGCGAGAAGCCTCGAGGTCATCGCCCATCACAAGGCGATGGGGCTCGGCGACACCCTGGTCATCTTCTCGCCCGAGCACGTCCGCACCATTGCCCAGGACGGCTGGAGCAAAGCCGAGGTGCGCCAATTCCTCTGGGAGCGCAGCCGCAAGCGCGTACGCGATCTGATCCCCGGGCGGGACGGCGGCGAGGGGCTTCCGGAGCGCGCGCTGGCGGCCTACGCGAATCCGCAGACGGACGAGACGCTGGTGGCCAAGTTCCGGGCGCCCGAGAACCTCAAGCTGCTCGTGGCGGGCGGCCCGGCCGGGCGCTTCACCGCCATCATCCCCGGCTGGCCCTTCGCCGAGTCCCCGTCGCGCCTGGTGCTGAAGAAGATCCGGATGTGACCCGCGGCTACGGGTACAGCCCGCGCACCACGTGCGCATCGGCCACGCGGCGGATGCCCTCCATGAGGGCGGCGGTGCGGAGGTCCACGCCGTTCTTCTGGCTCGACTGCCAGACGCGGGTGAAGGCCCGGGTCATGAGCTCCGCGAGACGCGATACGATCTCGCTTTCCTTCCAAAAGTAGTACTGCAGCCCCTGCACCCACTCGAAATAGGAGACGACCACGCCGCCCGCATTGGCCAGGATGTCGGGAATGACCGTGACGCCATGATCGCGCATGATCGCGTCGGCCTCGGGGGTGGTGGGCCCATTGGCCCCCTCGGCCACGATCTGCGCCTTGACCCGGTCGGCATTGCGCTCGTGGAGCACCGAGCCCACGGCGGCGGGAATCAGCACGTCGCACGGCTGCTCGAGGATCTGCTCGTTGGTGAGCGGATCGCAGCCCGGGAAGCCCACGACGCTGCCGCTCTCGGCCACGTAGGCATCGAGCTGCCGGATGTCGATGCCCTGGGGATTCCAGATGCCGCCCTTGTAGTCGCTGATTCCCGCGATGACGCAGCCGTCGCGCCACAGCATCCGCGCGGCCACGCCGCCGACATTGCCGAAGCCCTGGACGGCGATCTTCTTGCCTCGCAGCTCGGTGCCGAGCTTCTTGGCCGCCTGGTGGAGCACGTTGACGAGGCCGCGGCCGGTGGCTTCCCGCCGGCCCGCCGAGCCGCCCACCAGCAAGGGCTTGCCCGTGACCACGCCGGGCACGCTCTTGCCCTGGGTCATCGAGTAGGTGTCCATCACCCAGGCCATGGTCTGTTCGTCGGTGCCGAGGTCCGGAGCGGGGATGTCGAGGTCTGGGCCGATCATCAGGATGATCTCGGCCGTGTAGCGGCGGGTGAGGTGCTCCCGCTCGCGGGCCGAGAGCGCCCGCGGATCGCAGCGCACGCCGCCTTTCGCCCCGCCGTAGGGCAGGTTCATCAGCGCGCACTTCCAGCTCATGAGCATGGCCAGCGCGCTGACCTCGCCCAAATTCACGTCGGGAGCGTAGCGAAGGCCGCCCTTGGTGGGTCCGAGCGCCGTCGAATGGTGGACGCGGTATCCGATGAAGACCTCGGTATGGCCGCTGTCCATCCGCACGGGGATCGAGACCACGAGGGCACGGCGCGGGTAGCGGAGCCGCGCGTGGATGTTGGGGTCCAGGTTGAGCTTGGCGGCGACCTGATCGAGCTGGGCCAGGGCCGTGCGGTGCAGCTCGGAGTCGAACTCGGAAGCGTGATCCATAGCGGAAACTACTTTACCAGACTGCGGGCGGCTAGCGTGGCGGGACCGGCGCGCGGTCCAGCAGCGCGCCCAGGTAGGCGCTGCTCTCGACCAGCCCGCGCGTCCGCGGATCCGCGAGACTGCCCGCGCCGTCCGCCGGCAGCGCCATCTTCTTGTACGCCCGGTCGAGAAGAGCGAGGTAGGTATCGAGACCGTCAGCGAGCGGGACCGGCTTGCCGGCGGCGAAGCACTTCGGACACCACACCGAGACCTGGCTCAGGTCGACCACCGACGCCGGCACCCCGCCGCCGGCAACGGGAAGCCGAGATCTGACGCCGTACTCCTGGATCGGGCGGTCATCGGTGACGGGGGCGGAGTATCGGCTCGCCTCGGCCAGGGTTTCCGCCGAGGCGAGGAAGGTGCCGACGATCTCTCGCACGCTGCCGAGAGCCAGTCGCTTGAGATCGGCGTGCGCCGCGGGCGCATTCGAGAGCGCGGCGGCCAGGCGGGCGGGATCGATCTCGATGCGCGATTCCTTCGCGCCGATCAGCAGCAGCTCCGAGTGGGCTCCCGAGAGCAGCACGGCGTTCGGGAAGACGTCCAGGAATGCGCGAATCATAGCCAGCGTCGTTCTCCGTGGGACCTGGTACGCGGGGAGCCACTGGCTGAGATAGCCCTTGGGCGTGAGCCGCGTGCGGGCCAGGGCGTAGAACTCCCGCGAATAGAGCGCTCCCACCCCGGCGAGCGCCAGCGGTGGCGGCTCCAGCGTGATCAGGTCGTAGGAGGCGGCCGGCCGCATGCGAAGGTGTTGGCGCCCGTCGTTTACGTAAATCACCAGCCGGCGATCGTTCAGGACGTCTCCATTCGTTCGCGCGAAAAAGCCGGCATGGGCGAGAACCTCTCTGGAGAGATCCGCCACCTCGACGCGCCGGATCGAGGGGTGCATCGTGGCGGCGTGCGCGGTGTTCCCCACGCCGAAGCCGATGACCAGGGCGGTCTCCGGATGGTCGATGGACAGGAGTGGAATGTGGGCAAGCGCGCGCATGTAGCGCTGGCCCATCCATCCCGTCGAGGACATCGGATGCCCGTTGGTGAGAAGCCGTCGCTCCTCGCCGGGCACTTCCGTCACCGCGACCACCTCGGTAATGCCTTCGCTCACGGTGAGCAGTCGCTCGCCTTGGGCCGAGAGCACTTGCGCCCGGTTGATCATGTGGTCGGAGGGCAGTGACAGCCACAGCCCCACCGCCGCGCTCGCGATGAGGGTCGAGCCGGCCAGTGCCGTCGAGGCGGCGCGCGCCGCCGTGGGCGCTTCGGAGAGATCCGCGCGCGTCGCGAGATAGAGCGGCACGACGGCAAGCCCGCCTGCGATGGTCAGGACGGTGGCGCTCTCCTGGATTCCCAGCCCCGGCAGGAGCAGGAAGCCGGCCGCAAGGGCGCCGCACACGGCGCCGACGGTATTGGAGAGGTAGAGCACGCCGGCCCGACGACCGACGGAGTCTTCCGCGCGCTGGATGATGGCATTGGCGAGGGGGAAGGCGAAGCCCATCAGCAGCGCGGGCACGGCGACCTCCAGCAGGATGGGCTTCGCGTTCAGCCAAAGCTCCAGGAGCGCGCGCGACAGGCTGGGCTCCGCGCTCACCCTCGGCAAGACCGCGCGACCGGCGAGCAGGATCGTTCGCAGATCGGCGCTGGCCAGCCCGAAAAGGGTGGAGGCGACGAAGAGCCCTTGGGCGGCCATCAGCCACGCCGCGGGTCGCGCCGTGCGTCGATGCAGGACGCCACCCGCGAGGGAGCCCAGGCCGATGCCGATCAGGATCACCGTCAGCAGCAGGGAGAACACCGCGCGGAGTCCGCCCAGCAAGAGGGTGAAGTGGCGGAACCACAGGATCTCCATGCCCATCGCCGCGAAGCCGGACAGGCCGAGCGCCAGACCGGTCAAGGCGAGCGCCGGCGATGCCGGCCGCCGGATGCTCCCGCGCTGCACGCCGGCGCCGGGCGCGGCAATGGGCTCGACCGCGGTGGTGACGGACACCGGGGAGGCGCGGGATGCGAGACGAAGGGCGCCCGCCGCCGCGACGAGGTTGAAGAACACGGCGATCATCTGCGCGGCGCGCAGGCCGGCGAGCGGCACCAGCGCGAAGTCCGTGAGAAAACAGCCCAGCGCCGCGCCGGCGGTATTGACGCTATAGAGCAGGGCGATCCGCCACCCCCCGATCTCGAGATCCCGCCGGACGAGATGGCGGATGAGTAGCGTCAGCGTCCCGCCCATCAAGAGCGTGATCGGCGTGAGCAGGAGCACGGCGATCGCACCGCGGACGAGATAGGAGGGCGTCGAGAGGACGTGCCAGCCGGCGGCGTCGCTCGAGTACGAGGAAGCCAGCGCGGAGAGCTGACCCAGATGGGGCAGGAGCGCGGAGATGCCGAGACCCATCAGGGCGATGATCAGCTCGACATAGCCGTACGCCCGGAGCAGCGACTCAGGTTCGGCGGCGTACCGGCGATCCGCCCAGACCCCAACGAAGTAGCTGCCGAGGCCCAGGCCCAGCATGAACACCGCGATCACCAGGGAGGCCGAGTAGATCGTATTGCCGAAGACATTTCCGAACTCGCGGACCCACACCACCTGGTAGATCAAGCCGCTGAGGCCGGAGCAGAAGAAGAGGAGGTAGAGCAGCCCGGTCATGCAACCCTACGATAGCACGCGACGATGGGCCTCCCGTCATTCGGGGACAGGGGCCCGCGCTCAGTCGCGACTGTCAGACCGCCCGAGGATGCGCGAGATGCCGGCCAGCGGGATGGAAATCCAGTCCGGCCTGTTGTTGAGCTCGTAGCGGAGCTCGTAGCAGGCCTTCTCGAGCTCGAAGACCGCGCAGGCCCGGCGCACCGCCTCGGCGGAAGGCGGCAGCAGGCGCGCCGGGCTCTTGCCGGCCGCCATCACGTAGCCGTCGAGGAACCCGCGGGCGGCCAGCCGCTCCCAGGCCGAGAGGGCGGGACGAAGCCGGGCCCGCTCGGTCTCGGGCCGGGCGCCGAGCGCGGCGTGGACGGCATAGTCGAAGGAGCGCAGCATCCCGGCCACGTCCCGCAGCGGGCAGTGCTTGGCGCGCCGCTCCTCGAGAGGTCGCGCCGGCTCGCCTTCGAAGTCGATTACGACGAAGCTCTCGGCGGTCTTGAGCACCTGGCCCAGGTGGTAATCCCCGTGGCAGCGGATCTTGTGTACCGTGCGGTCGGCGAGCAGGAACAGGTCATGGGCGGCCCGCTCGATGTGCGCGCGCGCGTCGAGGAGCGGCGCGAGCGCCGCGCGTGTGGCCGCGGGAATTCGCGCGGAGGCGGTCGCGATCTCAGCTGTCAGCCGCTCGAGGTCCTGGACGATGCCGCGGCGCCAGCGCCCGACGTCTTCGCTGGTGATGAGCTCGGGGCGAAAGGCCGGCGCGGAGGGATCCGAGGCCAGCGCGGCATGGAGCCGGCCGGTCACGGCGCCCAGCTCGTGGATCTCGGCAAGCAGATCGGCCCCGAGCGAGGCCACCTGCGGCTCGATTTCGCCCGGGCGGTCGGCCTCGGCGGCGAGGGCCTGACAGAGACGGGCGAGCCGCTCGAGGGCATGCGCCCAGCCGTCGCCCGCATTGGCCACGAACTGCTGGAGGAGCGCCACGGTCGTGGTCTCACCTTCGCCGGCATAGTCCAGCCAGCCGGCGAGCCGGGGCACATGCGTGAAGCCGGGTCGGCCCGTGAGGAAATGCAGCATCTCGAAGTCCGGATTGATCCCGGACTGCGGCCGCCTGATGGATTTCAGGATCAGGCGCCGGTCGAAGAAGATCGAGGTATTGCTCTGCTCGCCAGAGTGCGGCGTGGCCGGCGCGCGGTCCAGCTCGTCCCAGGACGGGTGATCCCAGGGCTCCACCGGCACGCAGCGAAAGCTCCCGCGGGCCGATGGGAAAGCGCGGCGCGCGGTGATCGCGTCGAGGAGACACAGGCCGAAGTCCGGATCCCAGTGCGCGTCGAAGAGGGTCTCGTCCCCGAGCGGGCCGATCATCCGCGTCGTATCGGTCGGCGGCGGGCCGAGCGCCACCGGGACGTAGTAACGAGCCTCGTCCGCGCGGATCAGCAGCAGGAGGAGCGGCGGATCGTCGCGGAGCGCGGCCCAGTCTTCCACGCGCGCGGTCTCGAGGCCGCGGGCCTTGGCCGCGAACCAGCGCTGCTGCTCGACGAAGGCGCGGAGCGCCGGCGCCCCCGGCCCCGCGAGGTGCTGGGCGACCGCTGCCGCGTCACAGCGGGGTGTACTCGATGCCATAGAAGGGCTGCTCGGACAGCGGCGGCTGGAGCCGGAACCAGTAGTAGCCATAGGGCCCGAGGGTGATGACATAGGGCTGCTCGCCGATCGTCGGGAAGCGGCTTTCGCCCAGCATCTCGATCGGCGTCTGGCCGGCCCAGGGGCGCAGGTCCAGCTCGACGGGCTGCGCCGCGCTCGAGAGGTTGTGCACGGCGAGCAGGGTCTCTCCCTCGTAGGACCGAACGTGGGCCACCACGCTTTCGTTGGCGGGCCGCAGGAAGCGCAGGGTCCCGCGGCCGAAGACGCGGGTCTTCTTGCGCACCTCGATGATCCGCTTCATCCACTTGAGCAGCGAGGTGGGCGTCCGGAGCTGCGCCTCGATGTTGATGGCCTGGTAGCCGTAGACCGGGTCCACGATCAGCGGCAGGAAGAGACGCGCGGTGTCGGCCCGGGAGAAGCCGGCATTGCGGTCGCCGGTCCACTGCATGGGCGTGCGGACGCCGTTGCGGTCACCGAGATAGATGTTGTCGCCCATGCCGATCTCGTCGCCGTAGTAGAGGATGGGGCTGCCGGGCAGGGTGAAGAGCAGAGCCGTGAGCAGCTCGATCTTGCGCCGGTCGTTGTCGAGGAGCGGCGCGAGCCGCCGGCGGATCCCGAGGTTCAGCCGCATCCGCGGGTCCTCGCCGTAGGCGTAGTAGAGGTGCCGGCGCTCGTCCTCGCTCACCATCTCGAGCGTCAGCTCGTCGTGGTTGCGGAGAAAGAGGCACCACTGGCAGGCCGGCGGGATCTCCGGAGTGTGCAGGAAGATGTCGCTAATGGGCCGGCGGTCGGCGTGGCGCACGGCGAGGAAGATCCGCGGCATGAGCGGGAAGTGGAAGGCCATGTGGAACTCGTCGCCGTCGCCGAAGTAGGCCCGCACGTCCGTGGGCCACTGGTTGGCCTCGGCCAGCAGGATCCGCCCCTCGTAATGGGCGTCGACCCACCGGCGGACTTCCTTGAGGTAGGCGTGCGTCTCCGGCAGGTTCTCGCAACTCGTCCCCGCCCGCTCGTAGAGATAGGGCACGGCGTCGCAGCGGAAGCCATCGAGCCCCTTGTCGAGCCAGAAGGCCATGATGCCGAACATCTCCTGGCGGACGGCCGGGTTGTCATAATTGAGATCGGGCTGGTGGTGGAAGAAGCGGTGCCAGTAGTACGCCTTGGCGACCGGATCCCACGACCAGTTCGACGGCTCCGCGTCGACGAAGATGATGCGCGCATCGCGGTAGCCCGCGTCGTTGTCGCTCCACACGTAGTAGTCGTGGAACGGCGATTCCGCCGAGCGGCGAGCCGCCTGGAACCAGGCGTGCTGGTCGGAGGTGTGGTTCATCACGAGGTCCGCGATGACGCGCAGGCCCCGGGCGTGGGCGGCCTCGAGGAAGCGCTCGAAGTCGGCCATCGTTCCGTAATCGGGATGGATCGCGCGGTAGTCGCTGACGTCGTAGCCGTCGTCGCGGAGCGGCGATTTGAAGAAGGGCAGCAGCCACAGGCAGTCGACGCCCAGCTCCTTGATGTAGTCGAGCTGGCTCGTCAGGCCGGCGAAGTCGCCGATCCCGTCGTCGTTGCCGTCCTTGAAGGCGCGGACGTGCAGCTCGTAGAAGATCGCGTCCTTGTGCCAGTGCCCGTCGCCGACCGTCATGGCCCGCCTACAGAACTCAGCAGAATTCGGGGAAGGAAGTACGGGCGGGGTCCGGAGCGCGGGGGCCCCGGGAGCGCCTTCTGGCGAGCCGTGTCGCCGTGCGAAGCGCAGGGCGGGGTGAGCGCGCTGAGACGGGTTGCTTTCCCCGGCGCGACCCCCTTTGGGGGATGGGGGGTCGCGCGAGGCCCGCCCGAGCGAGCGTCGGCGTACAGGCGAGCCAGCGTCGGCGCGACTGGGGCCCCCGCGCTCCGGACCTGACGATTACCGGGTTCGGCGAAACGCATTAGGTGAAGTACTGGAAGTCGTGCTCCCGGCGCCGCCACCGCTCGATCTGGTACACGCGGGCGGGGGAGACCTGGGGGTCGAGCGTCACCGTCTGCCGAATCCCGCGGCAGAGCGAGCGGCCATCCGTGAGCAGCTCGTGGATTTCATACGTCTCATCGGGCGCGAACCCCAGCTCCTCCAGCGGCAGGTGCAGGGCCGCCTCGTGGACGGCGAAGGGATCCAGGTTCACGGCCACCAGGACCACATTATCGCGCCTCTCGGTCATCTTGCTGTAGAAGAGGACGTGCGGGCTGTCGGCTTGGTGAAACCGGAGGTTGCGGTA
Source organism: Candidatus Methylomirabilota bacterium (assembly GCA_046727155.1). Lineage (GTDB taxonomy): Bacteria > Methylomirabilota > Methylomirabilia > Rokubacteriales > CSP1-6 > DASSSH01. The sequence goes on from JBKPCB010000086.1 coordinate 11,600, forward strand.
GGCCTGGAGGGCCGGGTTCTCCCGCCGGATCCGATTGAGCTGGGCAATGTAGTCCTTGATGTGGCCCGGCTGGTCCCAGTTCCGGACGCGGATCTGGTACTTCTCCGAGTCGAGGTACTCCTCGGTTCCCGGCACGGGTGCGGCCTCGCAGAGCTCGAAGCCGCTGTAGATGCCCCAGAGCGGGGAGAGGGTCGCCGCCAGGGCCGCGCGCATCTTGAACGCGGGCGCGCCGCCGCGCTGCAGGATCTCGGGCAGGATGTCGGGCGTATTGCAGAAGAGATTGCCGCGGAAGTACTCCGCCATCTCCGAGCGGGTGAGCTCCTCGAAATACTCGGTCAGCTCCTCCTTGAAGTTGCGCCAGGTGAAATAGGTATAGGACTGGGTGAATCCCGTCTTGGCCAGGGCCTTCATCACCTTGGGCCGCGTGAACGCCTCGGAGAGGAAGACGACGTCGGGGTGGCCGTCCTGGACCTCGCGGATCAGCCACTCCCAGAACTCCAGCGGCTTGGTGTGCGGGTTGTCCACGCGGAAGATGCGCACGCCCTGGTCCACCCAGAACAGCACGACCCGCAAGAGCTCGTCCCACAGCGGCTCCCAGGCTTCGGACGAGAAGTTGACGGGGTAGATGTCCTGGTATTTCTTCGGCGGGTTCTCGGCGTACTTCAGCGTGCCGTCGGGGCGCCGGTAGAACCACTCGGGATGCTCGCGCACCCACGGGTGATCGGGTGAGCACTGGATGGCCAGATCGATCGCGATCTCGATCCCGAGCCCCTCGGCAGCCTTGAGGTAGCGGCGGAAGTCCTCGAGGGTGCCGAGCTCGGGATGGATCGCAGTATGCCCGCCCTCGGGCCCGCCGATGGCCCACGGGCTTCCAGGATCCGTCGGGCCCGCCGCCAAGGCATTGTTCGGCCCCTTCCGATGGGTGCGGCCGATGGGGTGTATGGGCGGCAGGTAGACGACGTCGAAGCCCATGCGCTGGATGTCGGGGAGTCGCTGGATGCAGTCGGCGAAGGTGCCGTGCTTTCCGGGAACACGCCCCTGGGAGCGCGGAAAGAGCTCGTACCAGGCGCCCCAGCGCGCGCGCATGCGCTCCACGACGACCTCGAGCTCACGGTCGTACCGCGCACGATCTTTCCGCTCGTGCAGCCGCGAGACGAGCCGGCGGAGTCCGGGGTCGAGGAGCAGGTCAAGGCGCGCCTGCTGGGCGGAGGCGGCATCGTACCGCTCGAGGGTGAGGCGAAGGGCCGTCGCCTCCTGCGCCGCCGCGTGCGCCGCGGCCTCGCGCACCAGCTCCCGCCCCTCCAGCAGCTCGCTCATCAACTCCGTCTGCCCGCCGGCGAGCCGCCGTTCCATCTCCTCCACCCAGGATCCGAAGACGTCGGTCCACGCTTCGATCGTGAAGACGTAGCGCGTGTTCCGCTCGAGCGGGACCTGTCCGGCCCAGCGGTCATTATCGACCAGGCGCATGGGCGCCTCGCTCCAGCGCGATTCGTCCTTGGTCCGGTAGAGAATCAGCGCGTCTAGGAGGTCGTGGCCCTCCTTGAAGATGTCGGCGGACACGTCAAGCAAATCGCCGACCTCGCGCTTGCACGGATACCGGCCGTCGTCGACCGACGGCTGAACGCGCTCGATCACGATGGGATGTATCCGTTGCTTTTTCATGGTGTGGGGCCTCATCGCCAACGGTCCACGAGATAGGGCCTTCCCTCCTCGAACACTCGGCAGAGGCGCTCGGTCACCTCGGCCACGGCGGCGGGCGGCCGGTTCCGGGTCTCGCAGATCACGGAGGCCACCCGACCGAGGTAGAGCGGCGCGAGCGACTGCGCGACATGACCCCGGTACACAACCCGCGCGCGATAGGACAGCAGGAAGTCGTACACGACTCGGACCCAAAGCCGGTCAGGAAACCGGAACTCGTCGCCGGCGCCCTCGCTGAGCGCAAGCACGTCGCTCAGGGTCTCCGGCGCCAGGATACGCTCCCACACGGGATAGAGATCCCTGACGCCCTGGCGGAAGCCGGCCAGCATGCGCTCGGGATCGGGCGCGAGACCGGGAAGGGGCTCCGGCAGCGACCCCACGCAGGGGACCGCTTCCGAGCCCTCACGCTCGAGCCAGAGCATCTCGTAGCGCTCGGCGATGGCGAAGAGCGATCCGGCGGTGCGCCCCACGATCTCGCCGAGCGGTGTCGGCTGGGCCGGGGCGGGGATGCGTCGCGGCCCCAGCGCCGCCTGGCCAATCGTGAGCCCCTGGGCGATGGCGGCGACGGGGATCCAGAACTCGATCCCGTTGCGACCGAGATCCGTGTCCCAGACGCTCTGCTCGAGCAGAAAGGCCGCCGCCTTGCCCGAGCAACCGAACTCCTCCGCCAGTGGGCGCGCGAGGCGCTTGCCGAACAGGGCCCGGACAAGCGGGACGACGAGCGCGTGGGTGAGCGTACCCTCGTAGCGGCCGCCCTGGTAGACGGGCAGCACGACGCCGCAATCGTCCGTGAGCACGGGTCCGCCGAGCCCGCGCAGCCAGTCGGCATTGAGGCTCGCGATCTCGGGATTGAGCAAGACGATGCCCCGCGCGCCGAGCGCCTGCCCGGCGGCCAGCGTGGTGCGCGCCGCCTCGTCCTGCCGGAGCTGGACCAACGGACCGCCGGTCGTGTGGGCCGGGCGGACTCGAACGAGCGGCACGTCGCCGAGGGCCTGGGCCAGCGGGGCATCCGACTCCTCGGCGGCCGCCTGGTCGACATGGATGACGACGGCCGAATGCCCCGAGAAATGTCCCTCCAGCCCGGCGCGCACAGCGGCCGCGATGCCTTCGAGGCTCGGGCTCGGTCCCGCGGTCGGCACGCCGATGACCAGGTCCGCCGAGCCGATGCGCTCGAGCTCGGCGTGGGCCTCCGCGGACAGCAGCTGGGAAGTCATGGCCTCGGCCCGCCCCTCATCCCGACAGGTGGGCGAGCAGCGCCAGGTAGTCGCCCAGATGCCGCGTGATCAGGAAAGTCCTACGGACGTGCTCCCGACCTGCCGCTCCCATCCGGCCGATCAGCTCCGGGTTGTTCAGCAGATGCCGGATGCGGAAGGCCGCCCCCTCGACCGTCTCCACGGTGTACCCCGTGACTCGGGACACGATCTGAGCCGGAATGCCCCCGGCCAGGCTCCCGACCACGGGCTTGCCCTTCCACATGGCCGCAGCGACGTCGGCGCCGAAGCCGGTGAACAGCGGCTTCTGCAGCACGATCGTCGCCGCGCGCTCGAGCGCATTGAGCTCGCTCTGCGGATCCGGTGGCAGCACGACGATCGTGATGTTGGGGTCCTGGCTCGCCGCCTCCTGCACCTCGGCGAAGACGCTTGTCGGTCCCGGCGCCGGGCCGGCCAGCACGAGCCGCACGTCGTGATGCATCTTCACGAGGCGGTAAGCATTCACGACGCCGAGGGGGTCCTGGAGCCGCTCGAAGGCGCCCACCTGGAGCAAAATCGGCTTGTCCACACGGACACCCAGGCGCTCCAGCTGCCGGCTCTGCTCGCCCCGCGACATCTCGCGATTGCGCTCCGAGAGCGGGTCGATCGAGGGCAGGATGAGGAATCGCCGGGTCGACAGGGGCGCCGCGAATGTCGCGGTGGAGAAGACTGCTGCGTCGTACTTGTCGGCGAAGGGGCGCAGCGCGTTCCACAGCTGGGGCTGCGGCGCGGACAGATTTCCGTAATAACGCCACAGCCAGCGCCCCGAGGGTGGGCGCCCTTCCACGAGCAGGAGCGCGGCCGCATCGTGAACCATCACGAGATCGGCGTCGAGCGGCAGTCGCCGCGCGTTGCTGGCGCATGTGGCGTGCAGGCGCGCCAGCATCGCCTCGGTTACCACCTGCTCGACGCCCGACAGCCCCTTCTCCACGGCTTTGACGATGGCGTCGAAATCGGCGGTGCCGATGATGATCTCCCAGCTCGTCTCGATCCCGAGGTTGTTCAGGATCGGCACGAGCCGGTTCAGCATCTCCGCGCTGCCGCCGTAGCGGGACACGCTGACCTGGACGACGCGGCGACCCTTCAGGCGCTCCGCGATCCGGAGCATGAAATCCACGGAGCCGCGTGGAGCCACCGTGCGGTAGTCGTCCAGCTTGACGCCGAGCCCGTTCACGGCTCGGGCTCCTCTTCGAGCGCGCGATTGAGCGCGATGAGATGTCGCTCGCGGACGCGCTCGAGCGTGCCCGCGTACGGGTCGATGTGGCTCAGGCGCTCGGCGAGCTCGTGGCGGGCCAGGGCCGTGTCCACCCATTCGGCGAAGTCGCCGCGCCCGTGCCCGAGCCGGTACCGGGCCTCGACGATGTGGAAGAACAGGGCGCTCACGTCCACTTCGGCGAGGGCGTCCCGGAACTCCCGGAGGGTCCGCACCTGGTGGCCGGTCGGGACGGGCACGAGGTGATACTGTAGGAATTGGAACGGCTCTCCCGCGCGGGTTGGCGCGGCGGAGAGCTGCTGAAGATGGTGCTCGAGGGTGGAGACGAGCTCGGCGCGGACGCTCTCGATGGAGCCGAGCCGGAACGGGTCGATGGCGGCGAGCCGCTCCGTGAGCCGCCGGTCGCGGAGCTCGGTGTCTGCCCACATCGCGAAGTCATTGGGATAAGCGTCCGGCTGCGGCGGGCGGTGCACGAGCAGCACCGATGTGTGGCAGAAGATGGACTCGGCGGGCGCGCGCCGGACCTGCTCGAGCAGCTCGCGCGCGTCGTGCGCCTGGTGAGCGAGTAGCTCGCACACCTGGACGCACCCTTGGAAGAGGAATGGCTCAGCCGCGGGCATGGCGGGAGGGCCTCTGATGCCGGCAAAGCGTGATGGGAGCGCACCCATGAGAGTGCTGATGCTGACGCGCGAGTACCCGCCCCATGTCTATGGCGGCGCGGGCGTCGTCGTCGACCAGCTGAGCCGCGCGCTCGCGGGCCGGGCCGCAGTCGAGGTGCGCTGCTTCGGCGGCGACGAGCGAGTCGAACCCGGGCTGCGGGTCCGCGGCTACGCGTCTTGGGAACGGCTCGCGGGTCGCGGTGAGGCCCGCTATGCGGCGGCGCTCGAGGCCCTCTCGACCGACCTGCTGATGGCGCGCGACCCCGTAGCCGCCGACGTCGTGAACGCGCATACCTGGTACGTGGCGCTGGCCGGCGTTCTCGTCCGCGCGCTGTTCGACATCCCGCTCGTAGTCACGCTCCACAGCCTCGAGCCCCTCCGGCCCTGGAAGGCGGAGCAGCTCGGGTCCGGCTACGCGGTGTCGCGCTGGGCCGAGCGCGTAGCCGTGGAGGGCGCCGATCGGGTGATCGCCGTCTCCGCCCAGATGCGTGAGGATGTTCTCGCCCATTTCTCGGTCGACGCGGAGCGCGTCCGGATCATTCACAATGGAGTGGACACCGAGACCTTTCGCCATACGGACCGCCAGGACGCTCTGGGCCGATACGGCATTCGACCGCCCTATGTGCTGTTCGTCGGGCGCATTAGCGAGCAGAAGGGCATCTTCCATCTGCTCGAGGCGGCGGCGGGGCTGCCCGACGAAGTTCAGCTCGTCCTTTGCGCCAGCAGCCCCGACACCCCCGAGCTGGCGGCGCGGCTGGGCGCCGCTGTGGCGCACTTCCCACGCGTGCGCTGGATCAACGCCATCCTCCCGCGGGAGGATGTGGTGCAGCTCTACAGCCACGCCGCGCTCTTCGCCTGCCCGTCGGTCTACGAGCCCTTCGGGCTGATCAACCTGGAGGCCATGGCCTGCGGCACGCCGGTTGTCGCCACGCGCGTGGGCGGCATCCGCGAGGTGGTCGTCCACGACGAGACCGGCTGGCTCGTGCCGCCCGCGGATCCGACCGCGCTGGCCGTGGCCATGCGCGCCCTGCTCGCCCAGCCCGAGCGCGCCGCCGCGTTCGGCCGCGCCGGGCGCCGGCGCGTCGAGGCCCACTTCAGCTGGGAGCGCATCGCCGAGCGCACGCTCGAGGTCTACGGGGAAGCGATCGCCGCTCATCGCTCGGCCTCCGCGAGATACCAGCCCACGCTC
>JBKPCB010000087.1:0-14681 GCA_046727155.1 Candidatus Methylomirabilota bacterium
CGATGAAGTCGAGCAGGTCTTGGCCGATGGCCGCCTGCTGCGCCATCCGCGGCGCCGCGGGATCCAGAAAGCGCGTGGGCCCATAGCCGCGCAGGTAGGGCACGAGCACGCGATGGCCGGCGGCGGCAAGCGGAGGAGCGACGCCGTCCCAGGCGCGCACGTCGTCGGGGAAGCCGTGCAGAAGGATGATGGGAAAGCCTTGCGGATCGCCCTGCGACTCGTAGGCAATCTCCAGGACGGGAGTGCGGGCGATGCGGGGCTCGGGCGGCATGTCTCGGAGACTACACGATCAGGTGATCCTTCGTCTCGCGTCGCGCTCGATCGGTAAGGCCAAGCCTATTCTGCTCGAATCCCTCAGTCTCCACGCCGGCGCTGCCGGCGAGCGGTGGTTCGCCCCGGATGACCGGGAGTACCCCGTCGAAGCTTCTCGACAAAGAGACTCAGGCACTCGCCACCGCAGATCCGTCGACCGCCCTCCTTCAGTTCCTTCCCGCACGTCTCGCATCGATGCATCGCTTGCCTCCTCCGCAACGCGGCTCCCTGAGCGGGCTGTTGGATTGCGCTGAACTCTCCGTAGACTGCGACCGCTAACCCTGGCTCCCCTTTTCCTCGACAGGATCCCGCCCAGTGCTGGTGATCGACTCGCCATCGATCTCGATGAACACCATCGCGGCCTGCGGCGCCGGACGTGTCACCCAGATCACCGATGCCACTGATCCTGTCCGCGTGTCGACGCCTTGCCACACGCCCCCGGCCGGCCGGCAATCCCGGCGGCTCGTGGTGATCTCGCGCTTGCATTCGTCGAAGCCATCTCCCACGAGCGCCTTCAGGACCTCATCCGGCGCCACCTGCCATTCACGCTCGGGTTTGGCCCATGTCAGCCGGCCCTGCTCGCGCAGCTCGTTGAGACCATGCATCAGGCCATCCATCTTTCGCATTCGCACTCTCCGTTAGAGGCTGCTGCAGGCTGAAGCAAAGGTGGCTCTCCGGGGAGCCACCTCCGGGGTCTATTTGCCCGCGCCGATCGACACCGTGAAGTTGACCGTCTCCTCCTTGAAGGGCGACGGGATGTACGCGAGCTCCAGGCGGATCTCCTTCAGACTCTTCGCCTTCAGGGCCGCGGCCGGAAAATCCACGTCCAGGGACTGGGTCGCATCCTGCCCGGGATCGAGTCGCTCGCTACCGTACGTGGCAAACTTGATCGTCGGATCGGTCCGCGACTCCTCGAGCTTGATGACCTTCCCTTGCGCGTCGATGTACTGGATCTTGCCCGCGACGAGACGGACGGTCTGATTGGCCGACGTGTTCTTCAGCTTGAGCGTCCCGGTGAGCTTCGCGGGCGAGACGACGCGATCGGAGCCCTTCTCGACACGCTCTGTGACCTTCAGCTCCGTGACCTCGCCCGTCACAATCCCAGCCTTCACGTTCACCGAGGCCGGCGTCACCGTGTAGACCTTGTCCTCGACCGTCGCGGCCGCCGTCGCCGGCCCCTGCGCGCAACCGGCCGTCAACGCCACAACCGCCACCGCCCCGGCCACCATCGTCACTCCTAGCCATTTCGACATCATCGTCTCCTTGCCAAGCCGCCGGTCCTCGGCGCTCGCCGTCAACATGGTTATCCTGCGTAGAGCGACTTCACTCCGACTCGTCCCGTCCTCCTCACTTCCGGCGCCGATAGGACCCGCGACTTTCCTGCCCTCGCGAAGATCCGGGCCGGAGACGGCTTGGTTCCCCCTCGACGCTTGCTCGACGCACCAGGGTCCGCTTCTCGCGGACCGCCTTGGCCTGACCCTCGACATTGGCGAGGAGGGCCGGGTGGTCTTCCCGTTTCAGCCCCTCCTCGATGAGGGCGCGGAGGACGATCTGAAGACTGATCGGGAGCTTGAGCGCGGTCGTGGCCTTCCCCGCAAAGACCCGAGCCCGGTCGACGACGTCCCGGGAGAGGATGAGGAGCACTCTGGTTTTCTCTTCGAACATCGCAACCTCCGTTTCCCGCAAGTCCGGCCCGCTGCCGGCCGGTCGCCCGCGCCTGAGAGGTGCCTACGCGATATCTCTTATACTTGTTATATAACATATAACATGATATATTCCCAGTCAACCATAAAAGATCGCAGGCGCAGGGGCCGGAGTGCCGGTCCAGGAGGACGAAATCATGAATTTCCAAATCGTCGCGACGTCGATGCTCGCAGGGCTGCTGGTTGGCTGGCTGGCCGGTATGGTGATGAAGCGCGGAGCCCTCGGCCTGGCCGGGGACGTCGGCATCGGCCTCGGCGGGAGCATTGTCGGGAGCTGGATCTTCCTCTGGGTCTCTCCGGCCCAGGATTGGCTGGCGATGGCCATCGTCGCGCTTGTCGGCGCGGCCAGCGCAATCGTCGGTCAGCGAAAGATCCTACCGGGACACGCCTAGACACTGGAGGGCAAATCATGAATCCCGAAACCATTGCGATGCCGGAACGCCGCTCGGTGCCGGTTCGCGCGCTCGCGCGCATGGCTGCGACCGGCATCTATCTGCTGCGCAGCATTCCCCTCGACCTTCAGCGCGCTGCGCGGGGGCGCGCCATGAGCGAGGGGACGTCGTTGCATCGCGTGCTCGGGCAGGCCTTGCGCGAGTACGCGGCGGGCACCTGGACCCCGCGGCGAGAGGAGCATTCGCCGAAAATCCACTGACCCGCTCCGGAAATGCGCGACGGGCGCGTGGCGCCGTGTTGACATCGAGCGCGCGGCTCCCGTAACGTGGCGGACACGATCATGGCAGCCGCAATGCCCGCGCCCGGAATATGAAGTTCGGCCTCGGGCTGTCCGTGCAGCACCCGCCGCACGACTCGCAGGCGCAGAGGCTTCAAGAGCACCTCGAACAGGTCAGGCTCGCTTCCGCCGTTGGCTTCAATTCCGTCTGGGCGAGCCAGCACTACCTCTCGGCCCCCTTCACCTACTTCCAGCCCATCCCCGTCCTGGCCCGGGTCGCCGCCGAGGCCGGCTCCATGACGCTCGGCACCGGCTGCCTGCTGCTCCCTTTGCACCATCCGGTCGAGGTGGCCGAGCAGATCGCGACCCTCGACATGATCTGCGGGGGACGGTTTATCTTCGGCGTGGGGCTCGGGTATCGCGACGTGGAGAACGAGGCCGTGGGCCAGGATCCGAAGGACCGGGTCGGCCGGCTGGTCGAGGGCCTCGAGATCATCGAGCGGCTCTGGAGCGGCGAGCCCGTGAGCTACACCGGCCGGCACTTCACGCTCCGCGACGTTCGGATCTCCATGCCGCCGCTCCAGCGGCCTCGCCCGCCGATCTGGCTCGCGGCCAATAGCAATGCGGGGGTCAAGCGTGCCGCGCGCCTCGGGGATGCCTGGCTCATGAATCCCCACGCGACCACGGCGACGCTCGAGGCCCAGCTCGCGCTCTTCCGCGATACGCGCCGCGCCCTCGGCCGGCCGCCGGCTACCGACATTCCGCTCATCAAGGAGTGCTACGTCGCCGCCGACACGGCCACGGCTGTGGCGGAGGCGCGGCCGTACCTCGAAGCGAAGTACGAGGCGTATCGGCGGTGGGAGCAGGACAAGGCGCTTCCCGAAGGGGAGAGCTTTGACCACGACTTCGAGGCTCTCGCCCGGGATCGCTTCCTGCTGGGCGATCCGGTCCGGGTCCGGGAGGAGATCGCCCGCTACCGAGAGCGGCTGGGCGTCACGACGATCATCTTCAGGCTTCAGTGGCCGGGCATGGACCAGACCAAGGTGCTTCGCTCGATTCGGCTCCTGGGTGAGAAGGTGCTGCCGGGACTCGCGGGCTGACTATCCCTCCGAACCGGGCTTGGGCGGCGGGGAAGCCAGACGCCGCAGACGCTCCTCTGCGTCGGTCATCGGGGAGCTGCCGTGCATCAGCGCCCGGGCCATGTCGAGGACGGGATAGCCGGTTCTGGCCTCGTCCTGGAAGCGGCGGGCGAATCCGCCGCTCCTGATGTCCTCGAGTACCGCGCGGAAGGAGGCCGCCATGGCCTCCCGATCCATCTCGAGGGTGCGCGTGAGGCCCCCGAAGACGGCCGTCGGTCCGTGGTCCTCCGAGGCCCGGAAAAATCCCGTTTCGCGGAAGGATTGAAAGACCGCTTCCATCTCGCCGGACATGTACATCTCCAGCACCAATGCCTCTGGCGGAATGCCGGCCTCCCGGCCGATCTCGAAGGCGACCATCATGGACATCCCGAGGAGGGCGCCCATCGTTTGCTCCACGAAGAGGTCGAGCGCGGCCTCGGTGGCGGCGCTCATCTCGATCGCCCCCGCGCGCAGCACGCCGAGGGCCTCGGCCAGCCCCAGCATGCGGCGCTGGGCCTGGCCGCTCCGATCCGCTTCGACTCCGACGCAGGCCCAGAAGCCCTGGCCGGCCAGATAGCGCGCCCGCGCTGTGTTCCCGGCCATGCGGGGCGCTACCAGGAACACGTCGACAGTATCGGGCGGGCGGACGAGGCCGAAGGTCAGGCTGTAGCCCGAGCCGAAGCCAATCGCGCTGCCGGGACGCAGCGCGGGAGCGATTTCCTGGGCGAAGACCGTCGGGATCACCTCGTCGGGGAGAAGCACGAAGACGATGTCGTCCGAGGCAGCCACTGCCAGCGGCACGACCTCGAATCCCTCCTGCCGCGCCCGATCGGCGTACTCGTCCTCCCGATTGCCGATCCGGATCTTGACGCCGGAGTCACGGAGGTTCAGGGCGGCGGTTCGCCCCAGATTCCCGTAGCCGAGCACGGCTACCGCTTCGCCGACCAAGCCTCCCCCCGGTCCGTCGGCCTCGCGGTACACCTTGACGCGCGTCTTCCGTTCGTCCGTCATGATCCTCCTGGCCCGGCGGCCGGCCCTCGTGCAAGACCGCTATGTCAGCCCCGCCCCTCGGCGATTGTCCCCACTTGTACCACCCCGGTCAAGCCTGAGCCACACGATCGGCGCTCACGCCTCGTACTCCTGAGTTGCCTCGAGCCGCACGTCGCCATCGTCCTCGAAGGCAAGCGTGATGAGGTTGGGGCGACAGCACACCGCGCAGTCCTCGGTAAAGGCCTGGCGACGGCCTGCGCTCGGATCCGCGAGGATCTCGTTCTCCTCGCCGCAGAACGCGCAACTGAACGTCATGGCTCATGCTCGCACGGCGGGGCGGACAAGGCGAGCCGAGCGGAAGGAATACGGAGGAAAGTGTGAGGAAGCGGCGGGAGTTAGAAGGCTGAAACGCCCATGATCTGGTAGGACACCGCCGTAGCGTCCTTCACGAGAGCCTCGAACTCTGAGGTTGCCCCGGGCTCGAGATTGCCGGTCTTCGCCGAAGCGCTGCCAATGGGCCTTCCGTCGGGACCGTACAGATTGACGTCGACCATCGCGGATCCGAAGCGTCGCGTCGTTCTGTTCGCCACGGTTCCTGTGACCAGTCGATTCCCGGTTTGATCTGCGCCCCACGCATGCTTCAGGACGATCAGGCCGCCCGCGTTCGACGGGACAGAGGCGCTCGGCTGCACCCGAGCGGAGGACCCGCTGACCTCGTCGCGGCCGTGCGTGACCAGCATCAGTCCCCCGACGACGGTGATGACGGCGACGAGGATCCGTACGGGAAGTGGGAGGCTCCTCATGAACTCGTCGAATCTCTCCACGGTCGCCAGTCCTCCGTCTCACGGCGTTGCAGTGCCTGTGCCAAGCCGCCGGAGGGCCTAAGTGCCCGCAGGAGGGCCGATTGCCGCGCGATTTTTCAAAGAGAGGCTTCGGCCCATGACAAGGATTGGCATCAACACGACGGAAATCAGCGCCGAGCGTGAGTCAGGAGTTCCGGGCGGCTGGGGGGAGTCAGAGGGAGCGGCGGGACGCCGCCCCCTCTGAATTCATTGATTGATTGGCGGGCTCGACGGGATTTGAACCCGCGACCTCTGGATTGACAGTCCAGTGTGCTAACCAGGCTGCACCACGAGCCCGAGCAAAAACAGATGTTTATACCACGCGCCCCGGCCGAAGTCCAGGCGCGCGGCACGACGCGCGTGAGCTCTCAGCGGCCCGAGGTCCGCCACTGCGCCGGCGCGCACTCGAGCGCGGCCGTCCAGCCGCGCTGCTGCGGGAATCGGCCGAGCAGATCGGCGATCTCCTCGCACGGCGGCTTGTGGCCGGCAAGATCCAGGCGCGGGTAGCGCTCGAGCGCCCAGTGCACGCCGAGGAGATAGAGGTAGACGGTCTTGAGCGCGCGCTCCTCGTCGAGCCCGCCCGCTCGCGTGAGGATCTCCACGGCCTTGGCATTGGCCTGGAGCTCGTGCTCCTGCCGCTCGCGCTCGTAATCATCCATCGCGGGCCCGCGCAGCGGGGCGTCGTGGCCGAGCACGTAGTGGGCGAGCTCGTGGGCGACAATGGCGTCACGGAAGCTGGACGTCAGCGTCAGGGCGTTCACCGAGAAGAAGCCGCGCCGGTAGCTGCCCGCGGGACTCCGCGGATTGTGGCTGATGAGCACCGGAATGGGCGGCAGGCTGTAGAGCCGGGCCGTCCGGTCGGCGAAGGCCTCGATCTCCGCCACGCTCTGCTCCTGGTCCGGCGTGAGCGAAGCACAGCCGGCGAGCAGGAGACCAGCCAGCCCGGTCAGCAGGCCATGGCGTATCGCTTCGCTCCAGACGCCATAGCTCGTCCCGCCGGGCCCCGCGGCGCGAGGCCCCTTCAGATCTTCGACTCCCAGTAGCGGAGGGCGGCGGCGAGCTGGGGCGGGCCCCACGCGTAGCGCTCGCGCAAGAACCGCAGGAAGTCCACGATCACCTTCCGCTGGGTGGGCGAGAAGTCCGAGACGCGCTCCGCCCACCACGCCTGCAGCCGCGGTGTCGGATCGGGCCAGGGCGCCAGGCTCCCCACGGCCGCATCGGCCAGGACATCGCCCGTGCCGGGGTGATTGATCGAGATCAGCATGTAGGCCGGCAGGTAGAACCGGTACGCCGCCGGCGTCATGAAGGCCAGGCAGGCCGCGCCGTCCCCCTCGTACTCTTCCGCGAGCGACTCCAGCGTGATGTCGCGCCAGTGCTTGCCGCGGAAAAAGCCGGCGACCTGATTGCACTCTTCCTGGCGGGCACTGGTGTTGTGGGCGATTCGGTCATCCCCCGGATAGAGCTCCTCAGCCCAGGCCGCGGCAATGTCTTCCCTCACCGATTCAGTGGCCATGGCGGCAGAGTAACTCCGAGCGCGGCTTCCGCGCGCCCAAAATCTGACGCCGGGCCTGGGCGGAAGTGCAGGCGCGGGGGTCAGAAGCTCCGCGCGAGCACCCACCCGCCCCAGGCAAGCAGCAGGACGCCGGCGGTCCAGCTCGTGAGCCGCTCGGACGGCACCAGCTTCTCGGCGAGCACCAGCGCCGCCAGTGCCGCGACCCAGAGCAGGTTCATCACGCCCGCCGCGAAGAGCAGCGCCATCAGCGCCCAGCAGCAGCCCACGCAGAAGGCGCCGTGGCGCAGGCCCATGATAAAGGCGCCGCGCGGCCCCTCGCGCCACTCGGTAAGCACGAATCCCACGGGCGACTGGCAGCGCGCCAGGCAGGCGCGCTTGAGCGGCGTGAACTGGTAGACTCCCGCGGCCAGCAGCAGCACAGCGCCGAGCCGAGGCGCGGCCTCGAGGGTTGCGGGCGCGAGCAGCGCCGCGCGCTGAAGCCCCCACTGGGCGCTGGCGGCGAGCAGGCTGAAGGCGGACCAGGTTACGAGATACCCAGTGAAGAAGACGGCCGTGGGCACCGGCGGCGTCCCGGATGTTGCTCTCCGACGATTGACGGTTGCGAAGGTCACGATCATGGGGCTGGCCGCCGGCACCATCATGGCCACCATCATCACCACCCACATGAGTGTGGTGAGCCCGAATTGCCCGGCGCCCGAGGGCGCCGCCATCGGCATGGCCGCGCTTGCCGCCGGCGCCAGGCCCATCGTGTCCATGCGCCCGGCGAGCCGGATCAGGTACGCCCAAGCCAGCAGCGCTAGCGCGACCACGCCGGCCGCGGCGATGGCGCGGTCGCGACGGACGAGTGCTTCGATTTCCACGCGGGCGAGTCTAGCAGAACGGGCTTGACAAGCGCCCGGACGTGTAAGGAGATTGCGGGGCCAAGACCATCGAGCACCACCGCAAGGGCGATATGGCACGGCGACTGGCGACGCGAGCAGGCGGACGGCCGGAGCCGGCGGCTCCGACACCCACAAAGGAGGGTCTCATGGAGAGCAGCGGATTCAAGCTGACGCGACGCGCGCTTCTCAAGACGGCGGTGGGCATCGGGGCCGGGCTGGGCTTCGTCGGCCCGTGGCGGTGGGCGCGCGCCCAAGCGAAGAAGCCCATCGTGATCGGACTCACCTGCGATGCGACCGGCACCTTCGCGGACAGCGGCCAGGCCGACCGCCGCGGCATGATCCTCGCCATCGAGGAGTTCAACGCCAAGGGCGGGGTGCTCGGGCGTCCCATCGAGCACAAATGGGAGGACACCGAAACCGACGCCTCCGTCGCGGTCCGCAAGGCCCAGCGGCTGATCGAGCGCGACAAGATCGACTTCATGATCGGCGCGCTCTCGAGCGGCGTGGCGGCGCCGCTCTCCGAGCTGGCCCAGCGTTACGGCATCATCTACTGCAACAGCAACTCCAGCGCCGACTCCGTCACCAACGAGAAATGCCAGCGTGTGAACTTCGTGTGGGACGCCAACAACTGGATGTTCGCCAATGCGCTCGGGCCCCTCGTCGCCAAGAACCTCGGCACGAAGTGGTTCATCCTGACCCACGATTACGTCTGGGGGAAGAACGCGACAGCCGCCACGCGCGAGAACATGAAGAAGGTCGGGTCCGAGGAGCTCGGCGAGCTCATGATTCCGCAGGGCACGCGCGACTTCAGCGCCCAGCTCCTGCGCATCCGGAGCGCCAAGCCCCAGGTCGTCATCGCCAACGTCGCGGGGATCGAGCAGACGGCGCTCCGCGAGCAGGCCTACGAGTTTGGATCGGACAAGGATTCCGCCTGGGTCTTTCCGCAGCAGGACTTTCCGGACATGGTCACGCTCGGAGCCAAGAAGGCCTTCGGCTACTTCTGCACGACCTGGCACTACACGCTCAACGAGCCCGGCGTCAAGGAATTCACCGAGCGCTTCAAGAAGCGCTGGGCGAGCGCACCGATCCCCGTGCCCGACAATGTCTCGGTGAACGGCTACATCGCGACGCGCGAGCTGCTGCGGGCGATCGAGCGCGCGGGCACCACACGCAACCACGACGTCATCAAGGCGCTCGAAGGCCACGTGATCAAGGACAACTACCGCAAGTACCCCTCCACGATCCGGCCGTGGGACCATCTGGTCGGGCAGATGCTCTACCTCGCGCGCACCAAGAAGGAAAGCGAGATGAAGGAGAAGTTCGACATGATCGAGATGCTCTCGGATATTCCCCCGGAACTGGCGGCGCCTCCGCAGAGCATCAGCAAGTGCAAGATGCAGTCTTTCGCCGAGACGCCGGTGTACGGCGGATAGGACCGCCCCCTCACCCTGCCCTCTCCCCCGCGAGGGGGAGAGGGTCGGGGTGAGGGGTCCTGGCAATGCCCATGCCCGACCTCGCCGAGCTCGTGACCCAACTGCTGAACGGCGTCGTGCTGGGGCTGCTCTACGCCATCATCGCGCTGGGGTTCATGCTGATCCTGGGCACGATGGAGGTCATCAACTTCAGCCACGGCGTCCTGTTCGCCCTCGGCGGCTACTCGGCGCTGGCGCTGGGGCCCTATGTGGGCTGGTGGGGCGCGCTCCTGCTGGCGCCGGTGATCGTGGGTGGCGTCGGGGTCCTCCTCGAGCTGGGCGTTCGCCGCACCTACGG
This sequence comes from Candidatus Methylomirabilota bacterium, assembly GCA_046727155.1. GTDB lineage: Bacteria > Methylomirabilota > Methylomirabilia > Rokubacteriales > CSP1-6 > DASSSH01. Next base: position 9,800 of record JBKPCB010000087.1, read on the forward strand.
GCGGGATCCGCTCTTCGGCCTTCTCTTCACCTTCGGCGCGGCGCTGGCGCTCGAGGAGGTCATCCGCATCATCTGGGGGCCTCGGGGCTACACGGTAAGCGCTCCTGCGTTCGTCGCCGGCCCTTTCCACTGGGGCTTCCTCTTCTATTCCAAGTACCGCGTGCTCGTCGTGCTCCTTGCCGTCGTGCTCCTCGCGCTCGTCTGGGCCTTTCTCGAACGGACACCCTACGGGGCCATGATCAAGGCGGGGGCGCACGACCATGAGATGGTGCGCGCTCTCGGCATCAACCTCACGCGGCTCCGGGCCGTGGTCTTCGCGCTCGGCGCCGCCCTGGCCGGGATCGCGGGCGTCATCGCCGCGCCAATGTGGAGCCTCAAGCCGACGATCGGGGCGGAGGCCGTGATGCCGGCCTTCATCGTCGTGGTGATCGGGGGCATCGGCTCCTTCCCCGGCGCCGTCATCGGCGGCCTGCTCCTCGGAGTCACCAGCGGGCTCAGCAACCTCATCGTGCCGCGCGGGTCCATTCTCGTGATGTACGCCCTCATGACCATCATCCTCCTCTGGCGCCCGCGGGGGTTGCGCGGCCAGAAGAGTATGCTCGAGCTCTGACGGCCATGCGCGGGCGCCTCGAGGCCTGGACGCCGCCGCTGATGCTCCTCATGTTCGGCGTCTTCCTCGGGCTGCCGGCCATCCTGCCCTGGATCGGCGGCTACACCTACCTCGGCACCGAGGTCATGATCTGGGCGATCTTCGCCCTCGGTTACAACCTGCTCCTGGGCTATACCGGACTGCCCGCGTTCGGGCACGGCGCCTTCTTCGGCATCGGGGGCTATTTCCTCGCGGTCAGCCAGAAGTGGTGGACGGGCGGACTGTGGCTGCCGCTCTTGATCGGCATCCTCGGCACCGCGGCCTGCGGCGCGGTGGTGGCGCTCCTCGTGGCGCGGAAGCGTGGGATCTACTTCGCGCTGCTGACCATCGCCTTCGGCGTGATGTTCTCGTTCCTCGTCTTCGTCCTCGGCACCTGGACCGGCGGAGAGGACGGGCTCACGGGGCTCCAGCGCCCGTCCGCGGCGGGCGTGGATCTCCGCGGCAACCTGGCCTTCTACTATTTCGTCTACGCGTTCTTCGTGGTCTCGACCGTCGTCCTCTGGCGGATCGTGCGCTCGCCATTCGGCCAGGTGATCGGCGCCATCAAGCAGAGCGAGACACGCGCCCGGGCCGTGGGCTACGACACCGCGCGCTACAAATGGGCGGTGTTCACGCTGTCGTGCGCCTTCGCCGGCCTCGCGGGCGGCCTCTACGCTCTCGCGCGCTTCGGCGCGTTTCCGGAGCCCATGAGCCTCCAGCAGTCGGGCAATGTGGTGCTCATGTGTCTGATCGGCGGCGGCTTCGCGAGCTTCTACGGTCCGGTGCTCGGGGTCGCAGTCTTCCTCGTGCTGCGTGATTTTTTCTCGACGATGACCGACCACTGGATGCTGCTCTACGGGATCCTCTTCATGGCCATCATCCTCTTCATGCCCGAGGGCGTCCTGGGCCTGGTCAGGCGGCTGCGCCAGCCGGCCGCCTTCCACGACACGCGCGAGGCCGAAGCCGCGCGAACCGGTCACGAACCGTGACCACCGCCCTCCTCGAGACCCGCGGCCTCCGCAAGGCCTTCGGCGGCCATGTCGTGCTCGACGGCGTGGATCTCGCCTTCGAGCCCAAGCGGCTCTCGGCTCTGATCGGCCCGAACGGCGCCGGCAAGACAACGTGTTTCAATCTGCTGACCGGGTTTCTGGCCCCGGACGGCGGCCGTATCTCCTATAAGGGCGCCGACGTCACAGGACTCAGTCCCGACCGCCGGGCGCGGCTCGGCATCTGCCGCTCGTTTCAGATACTGAATCTGTTCGACGACTACACGGTGCTCGAGAACATCCGCGTCGCGTCGCCCGCCATGCGGCGGCGGGCATTCGATTGCTGGACGCCGGCCGGGAGCGTGAGCGAGGCGGAAGACAAGGCCGCGGGCATCATCCGGCTGATCGGCCTGCACGGCCGCGAGCACGTGGCCGCGCGCTTCATGTCGTACGGGCAGCGGCGGCTTCTCGAGATCGGCATCGCGCTGGCCGGCGAGCCTGAGCTCCTGCTCATGGACGAGCCCACGAGCGGGCTCGGCAGCCGCCCCATGGAAACCCTGCGCGAGCTGGTGCAGCGTCTGGCCGAGGGACTCACCATCGTCGTCATCGAGCACGACATGGACTTCGTGCTGCGGCTCTCCCACCACATCGCGGTGCTCCACCGGGGCCAGGTGATCGCCCAGGGCCCGCCCGAGGCGATCCGCGACGACCCGGAAGTGCGCGAAGCCTACCTGGGAACTCTCCGTTATGCCGGGGGCCACAGGTGAGCGTGGCCGCACCGCTCCTGGCGCTCGAGAGCATCAGCACCTATTACGGTGACGCGCGGGTCCTCGACGGCCTGTCCCTCGAGATCGGCGCGGGGGAAACGGTATGTCTCCTCGGCCGGAACGGGCGCGGGAAGACCACGACCATCAAGAGCATCCTCGGGCTGGCGCCGGCGCGATCCGGCCGCATCCTCTTCGGCGGCGCCGAGATCACGCGGCTGCCAACCCATGCAATTGCAAGGCGCGGCATCGCCTGGGTGCCGGACAATCGGCGCGTCTTCCCCACGCTCACGGTGGAGCGCAACCTGGCGATGGGGCTCAATCGCGCGCTGCCGCGGGACGGGGCCGCGCGGGCGTGGACCCTCGACCGCGTCTGGGAGCGCTTCCCCATTCTCGCGGGGCTCAGGCTGCGGAGCGGCGAGCATCTCTCGGGCGGCGAAGCCCAGCTCGTGGCCATCGCGCGCGCGCTGCTGATGTGCCCGCGCCTAATCCTGCTCGACGAGCCCTCCCAGGGGCTCGCGCCCCGGATCGTCGAGGACATCATGGCGGTCATCGAAGAGATCCGGGACGAAGGGATCGCGATCCTGCTGGTCGAGCAGAACTCGAGCCTCGCGCTCGGCATTGCGCACCGGGCCTACGTCATCGACGACGGCCGCATCGTCCATTCGGCTCGCGCTGCCGATCTCGAGGCCGACGCGGAGCTCAAGCATCGGTTGCTGGCCGTCTGAGGCTGGCGACCCGCACCATCCGGGTCTTTGTGCCGCCGCCTGCCTCGGGTAGAATCAGGGCAGCAGCCATCACGGAGGTCCGAAGGGAGACGGCCCGTGCCACGGATCGACTGGAGCTATCATCGGGGCGGCTGAGCCACCTGCGCCAAAACGCAAGAGTTCCTTGCGAAGCGCAATATCACGGTGGTCCAGCAGGTGGACGCCCGGAAGAAGACCATCGCCGGCATGAACGTCCTGAGCGTCCTGCGGGGCGTGGATCACCTCTATGCGACCAAGGGTCGGGACATCGTCCACCTGGACCTCAGAACGCGAAAGCCCGACCGGGCCACGCTCCAGTCGCTGGTGCTGGGGCCGATGGGCAACCTGCGCGCGCCCACGATCCGCAAGGGGCGCACCCTCATCGTCGGCTTCGACGAGGACACCTACCTCCGCCTGCTGAAATGAGAACCCCGCCAGCGCCGCGACGAGGGGCCTCCGATGACTCACCCGCCCAGAGATGACCTCGCCCGAAAACGGGACCTGAGAGCTGAGCATCGCGCTCGCCTCTACGACGTCGGCGCCGAGACCGAGTCGCTGGACGACATGCGGGACGCCCCGGTCTGGCTCAGGTCGCAGACCCTTGGTCCCGTCCTCACGCTCTGCGCCCAAGTCCTGGTCCAGCCGTTCCTCGACGCCGAAGCCGACGCGCTCAACAGCCAGGCCTCCCATCGGCGCCTCACCCTCTGCGCCGCCATTGCCGGCCTCCTCGCCATCGGCATCGCGCTGTTCGAATTCGTGCACCATGGCAGGAGCGCCGGCGGTCAGCCGTGGGCCGTCGCGGAGTTCATCGCCATTGCGGCCGCGCTTGCGGCGATTGGCCTGGGCGGCGTGGCGGCGCGACGGGACGGCTGGATCGGGAAGCGCCATCGCGCCGAGCGGATCCGGGCGCTCAAGTTCCGACTGCTCATCGAGCCGGCCCGCTGGACCGGCCCTCCGGTGCAGCTGGAGACCGCCGAGGCATGGATCAGGGATGAGTTGAAGGGGATCGATCGTCTCACCCGCCGCGATATCGCCCTGTGGGCCCGCCGAGAGGAAGCCCGTCAAGCGCCCGTCCCACCGTCAGGCCGCGAGCAGCTGCGGCCTGTTCTCCGCGACCTCGTTCGCTATTATATTGACCGGCGGCTGACCGTCCGGAGAGATTCGATCACGAGCCGCCGCCAGCACCGACGTCTCTTCCAGTGGGTGCCCCTCTGGGCGACTCCCTATCTCTTCTTCTTCGCGGTCGTCGCTGTCATGTCTCACCTCCTCCTCGTGACGGCCGCCGATGGCAAGCCCCAGGTGCTCACCGAGTGGCTCCTCATCGCCGCCGTGCTCCTGCCCGTCCTGGGCGCGACGCTCCGCACGCTCCGGCTGAGCGGCGAAGGGAATCGGCCCCGCCCACGGACTCGCGCCGGGGCGGTCACCCTCCGCAGTCTGAAGGCCGCGCTCAAGAAGGAGCAGTCACCGGACGGCATTCTCAGTACGCTCTGGAGCTGCGAGCAGGTCCTCGAATGGGAGCACCGCGAATGGGTGCGGCGGTTGATGACCGAGGCCCCGTGGCTCGGCTAGGCTGGGGTCAGGTCTTGAATTACGACAAGAGGTGACGGCAATTGCCGTCACTAAATGTCGTAATTCAAGACCTGACCCCCAATCAGCCCTTCACGCTGCCGGCCGTGAGCCCTTCGACCATGTACTTCTGAAGATAGATGTAGGCCGCGATCACGGGCAAGGTCGTGAGCACGGCACCCGCCATGAGAT
>JBKPCB010000088.1:0-16167 GCA_046727155.1 Candidatus Methylomirabilota bacterium
GCCTGGACATCCTGCGAGCGCGGAGCCTGAATGTTCTGGCTGCGCGGCGCCTGCACGTCCTGGCTACGAGGAGCCTGCACATCCTGGCTGCGAGGAGCCTGGACATCCTGCGAGCGCGGAGCCTGAATGTTCTGGCTGCGCGGCGCCTGCACGTCCTGGCTACGAGGAGCCTGCACATCCTGGCTGCGTGGAGCCTGGACATCCTGCGAGCGCGGAGCCTGAATGTTCTGGCTGCGCGGCGCCTGGACATCCTGCGAGCGCGGGGCCTGCACATCCTGGGACCGCGGCGCCTGGACATCCTGAGACTTGGCGCCGGCTAGCGACCGGGGCGCCTGGATATCCTGGCTACGTGGCGCCTGCACATCCTGACTACGCGGAGCCTGGATGTTCTGGCTGCGCGGCGCCTGGACATCCTGCGAGCGCGGGGCCTGAATATCCTGAGACTTGGCACCGGCCAGCGACCGAGGAGCCTGAACGTCCTGGCTCTTGGCCGTCTGGGTCAGCATAGCCTTGGCCGACGCCACCTCAGGGGGGCAGGTCGACTGGCCCGAACTGACCGTCGCGGAGAACGCCACGACCATCAGAAGGCTCATTGCCGTTGCGAGGAACTTTCTCATCTCAACCTTCCTTCCTTTCGTACTTGGTTAAGGGCGGCTCACTTTCCCGCCCAGCCCCACCGGGAGCCGGGGGCCCTTCCTCTTCCCAATCCGTACTTTTGGGGACCCTAGGGGGTCCGAACCTGGACCAGAGGGTTGCAGAACAGGTGCCATTATTCCGATGGCTACTAACATCCTTTGGATTCAGGGGCTTACGAGGCTAAACCCTATCAAATACTAATCCTTCAGGTGGCGTTCTGCCCGATGGGGCAGTTGCGAACGACCCGACAATCTGCCCGCAAGGGGGCCGGTCCGATCCGGACCCGATCCAGCCCCATCCAATTGAGCGAGGCGGGTCACTCTGATACCTTGGGACGCCTATGACCCGGTTCCGCTTCACACTACGGTGGGCCTGGGTCATCGCGGTCAGCTCCGTACTCGTCGGCTGCGTTACGCTCTGGCCCGGCCAGCAGCCCCGCGGACTGCCACCCCCGTCCCGTGAAGTCCTGCCGAATGGCATGCGCCTCATCATCCAGGAGCACCGTGCCGCAAACGTCGTCGCCCTTCATCTATGGGTCGCCGTCGGGGCTCGCGATGAGGTGGCGGGCGAGCGCGGATTCTCCCACTTCGCCGAGCACATGCTGTTCAAGGGGACTGAAACTCGCGCCCGAGGATTCGTGGAGCAGGAGGTCGAGTCGATTGGCGGACGGACCAATGCCGGCACCTCCTACGATTACACCTTTTACTACATCCTGGTTCCGGCACGCCATGCGGTACGAACTCTCGAGGTTCTCGCGGACATGGCACTCAACTCCAAGTTCGAGCCAACGGAGCTCGCCCGTGAGCGCGAAGTGGTCTTCGAAGAGGTTCGCCTTGGCGAGGACAATCCTCGCACCTCGCTGTTCCGCCGGCTCTACGATCTGGCCTTCGACGGCCATCCCTACGGTTTCCCCGTGCTCGGTGATCCAAACGATCTCCGCGCGGCTACTCAGAGCAGCCTCCGCGGTTATTACAAGCGGCACTACGTTGCGGACAATATGACCCTGGTGGTGGTCGGCCCGGTCGACGCCGAACAGATCCGCGCAGCCGCGCTTCGTACATTCGGGGCTGCTCCGGCCACCGGCTATCGGCGGGCTCCGACACCACCTCAGCCCCCGATTCGGGGCGTCAGGCCCCAGGTAGTCGAGCGAACGGAGCGCCAAGGATCGCTCGCGCTCGGATGGCCTGCTCCACCGGTGGGCCATCCCGATATGTACGCGTTAGACTTGCTGGCCCATATCTTGGGGGGGTCAAGGACCTCGCGGCTCAATCAGGCGCTGCGCGAGCACGCCCGGATCGTCTCCAACGTGAGTGCGGGCTACGGGGCGCTTCAAGAAGGCGGGCTGATGACAGTGTCGGCGCAATTCGAGCCTAGAGACGAGGCCGGCGTCGAGAGCGGTGTCCTGGCCGAAGTCAAGCGCCTGCGTGACGACGGCGTGACCGACGGCGAGCTGGCGCGCGCGCTGACCGCCTCCGAAGCAGAACGCGCCTTCGCTCGGGAAACGGCAGAAGGCCTGGCTCTGGCATATGGGCGCGCGGAGACGATCTGGAACCTGGAGGGCGAGCGTCAATACCTCGAGCGGCTGCGCGCGGTCACGCGGGAGCAGATCCGGGACGCTGCGCGCCGCTACCTCACCGAATCGTACGCGCGGCTGCTTTTCGTCCCCAAGGGGAAGCGGTCGTGAAGCGAGCGGCTCTCGGGCTGATCTTGGGATCGGCGGCGCTCCTGGGCGCGCTCACGTCGTACGCCGCGGACGAGCCCGTGCTTGCGGAAAAGCTGCCGAACGGGCTCACCCTCTTGATCAGAGAGAACCCCGCCGCACCAATCGTGGCCGCGTCGCTCTTCGTCCGTGTCGGCAGCCGCTGGGAAGCCGAAGACGACGCAGGAGCGACCAACCTGCTCCAGCAGCTGCTCATCAAGGGGACCCTGAGCCGCTCAGCCTTGGAGATCGCCGATGCCGCCGAGCGGATCGGCGGCCACATTGGCGCCTCCGCGGACACCGATTTCTCCGAGGTCGCTGGCGTCGCCCTGGCTCGACATTCGGTGCGGCTGCTCGAGCTGATCGCCGACGTTGCGCTTCATCCCTCGCTCTCGGCAGCGGAACTGGAGAGCGAGCGCCGCGTGGTGCTCAGCGGAATCCGAAACCGGCAGGATCAGCCCTCGCCGCTGGCCTTCGACACCCTGCTGGCGCACCTCTATCCGAGGCACCCCTATGGGCGTCCGACCACGGGACGCGCCGCCACCGTCCAACGCTTCGACCGCGCGGCCCTCGTTGCGCACTATCGGCGGTATTACCGTGCGGGGCGCATGATCCTTTCGGTGAGCGGCGACGTCTCCGCCCGGGAGGTCGCGAGGGCAGCCGCGCGGCTGTTCGCCGAGGCCCCCGCCGGCGATGGCGGAGCAGACCTCGCCCCGCCTTCCACGTCGCCACTGGGCGACCGCACCGTGCTCGCGCGCCCTTCCGCTCAGACTCAAGTCCTGATGGGCTTCACCGCGCCGCCGATCTCGCACCCGGACTATGCAGCGGTCAAGGTCCTGAGTACGGCGCTCGGAGGCGGCATGGCGGGGCGAATCTTCACCGAAATCCGCGACAAGCAGGGACTCGCGTATGCCGGTGGCGCCTCGTATCCCTCCCGTGTGGCGGCCGGGCTCTTTCTGGCGCAGGTTGGCACTGCGCCCGGCAACGCGGTGCGTGCCGAACAAGCATTGCTCCGGGAGATCGATCGCGTGCGACAGGAGCGGCTCGACGCAGTGACTCTGCAGCGGGCCAAGAGCTATCTCCTCGGGCAGTTTGCATTGGACCGGCGCACCAATGTTCGATTGGCCTGGTACGAAGGGTTCTTCGAGTCCACTGGGGTTGGCCATGACTTCGCCGATCGCTACATGAGGGCAGTGGAGGCGGTGAGCGCCGAGGACGTGCAGAGGGCGGCCGGAACCTATCTGTCGCGCCCTACGATCGTCATTCTCGGGCCGCCCGCGCCGTAGCCGCACGCCTCACCCCGGGCCCGCAGCGGAGCCCCATGTTTCCCCTTAAAGACGACAATCCCAGCGGCAGTACCCCGTTCGTCACCGTGGGGCTCATCGCTCTCAACCTGATGGTGTTCTTTTACGAACTGTCACTCCAGGCCAGTGATTCCCCTGAAGCGGCGCGGGCGGCCGTGGCCTTCGTGTCGGAGTTCGGGCTCGTGCCGTGCCGGCTCGTCGAGCTTTGCCGGAGCGCGCCGGACCTGCCGTCGCCGATCTTCACAATCTTCAGCTCGATGTTCATCCACGCCTTAGGTCTCGGCGGTTTCCTGCACGTGGGCGGGAACATGCTCTATCTCTGGATCTTCGGCAATAACGTGGAGGACACGCTAGGCCATGGCCGCTTCCTGCTCTTCTACCTGGCCTCTGGCGTGGCGGCGGCGCTGACGCAGACCGCGGTGGGGCCAGGCTCCCAGGTGCCGATGATTGGCGCGAGCGGTGCCGTTTCCGGGGTGCTCGGCGCCTACCTGCTCCTCTTTCCCCGGGCCAACGTTCTGACCCTGATTGTGTTCGGTTTCTTCATCCGCGTCGTCCCGATACCAGCCATGATCGTGCTCGGATTCTGGTTCGTGGTCCAGGTCCTGAATGGGCTCGGCTCGCTCGGGGCCAGCGGAGGCGTGGCCTTCTTCGCCCACATCGGCGGCTTTGTCGCCGGCATGGGGCTGCTCGCGGTGCTTCGGCCGCGGCCCCAACCACGGCCCTGGTAATTTCCGTCGCCGCCGTGTTTCCGCTATACTTGACCGTTGTGACCGCTGGCCCTGTCTTCTCTCCTTGGGAGCCCGCATGAAAGCCGTCATCATGGCCGGAGGGTTCGGGACCCGTCTCCGGCCCCTCACCATCCACATCCCCAAGCCGCTGGTGCCGGTAGGCAATGTGCCGATCATGGAGCACACGGTACGGCTCCTGCGGCGCCATGGGTTCACCGACCTTACGGTCCTGCTCTATTTCCTGCCCGAAACGATCACAGGACACTTCGGTGACGGCAGCCGCTGGGGCGTCCAGATGCACTACGTCACACCCACCGCGGATCTCGGTACCGCGGGGGCCGTCAAGTTCGCGGTCGGCGACCTGGGGGAGCCCGTGCTGGTGATCTCCGGGGACGTGCTGACCGACTTCGACCTCGCCCAGGCGGTGCGCTTCCACCAGGAGCACCGCGCCGAGGCGACCATGGTGCTCACGCGCGTGGAGATGCCGCTCTCCTACGGCATTGTTATCACCGACGAGACAGGGCGAATCATCCGCTTCCTCGAAAAGCCCACCTGGGGCGAGGTGTTCAGCGATACGATCAATACGGGCATCTATCTCCTGGAATCGCCGGTATTCGACACCATTCCCCCGGGCCGCCCCTACGACTTCGGAAAGGAGCTGTTCCCGGCGTTGCTGGCTTCAGGACGATCGCTCTGGGGACACGTCGCCAAAGGCTACTGGAAGGATGTGGGGGACCTGGCGGAGTACCGGGCCGCTCACCTCGACCTCCTACAGGGACGCATCGGCGTCGAGATGCCGGGCACGCGCACGGAAGGGGCCGGCCACGTCGTCTGGCTGGACGAGGGTGCGCGAGTCGACTACACCGCCAAGCTGAGCGGCGCGGTCATTATCGGACCGGAGGCGCAGGTGGCGCCGGGCGCGCGGCTGGCCAACTCGGTATTGGGCCCGGGCGCGGTGATCCACGCGGGCGCCGACGTCGAGGGAAGCGTCCTCTGGGAGGGTGTCGAGGTCGGCCCGGGCGCAGTGGTCAAGGAAGCCATTGTCGGCCGGAAGGCGATGATCCGCGCCAACGCTTTCCTGTCCGAAGGAGTCGTGATCGGGGATTTCTGCCGCATTGGCGAGTCCAGTGTCGTGAAAGCCAATGCCAAGGTCTGGCCCTACAAGGAGGTCGAGGACGGGGCCACGCTGGCGATGAGCCTCGTGTGGGGGGAGCGCTGGAGCCGTTCGCTCTTCGGGCGGTACGGCGTCTCGGGTCTGGCAAATATTGAGATTTCACCGGACTTCGCGGCAAAGCTGGGGGCGGCATTCGGCGCCACCCTCGGCAAGCGGCGGGTCGTCGTCACCAGCCGGGACCACCACAAGGCCTCGCGGATGATCAATCGGGCACTAATGGCAGGTCTGCTCTCGGTTGGCGTGGACGTGCAGGACCTCGGGCTGGCGCCCATCCCGGTGGTGCGGTACCAGGTGCCGGCGCTCGGGCTCGCGGCCGGCACCCACGTCCGCAAGTCACCTTACGACCCGCAGTTGCTCGACATCAAGTTCTTCGACCACCGCGGCCTGGAGTGCCCCTCCGACCGGGAGAAGGCCGTGGAGCGCCTGTTCTTCATGGAGGACTTTCACCGCGCCTCCATGGACGAGACCGGTGTGCTGTCGTTCCCGCACGCAGGGACCGACCGCTACCGCGACGGCCTGCTCAAGACCGTGGATCCTGAGGTGGTCCGGAAGGCGGGACTGCGGATGGTGCTCGATTATGCTTTCGGGTCGGCGTCCTCCATCTTCCCCGGAGTGCTCGGCGCCCTCGGCGTCGAGGTCATCGCGCTCAACGCGTATCTCGACGAAAGCCGTATCTCGAAGACCGCCGAGGAGTTCCAACGCTCGCTCCAGCAACTGTCCAACATCGTCCGCACCCTGGGCGCCGATCTCGGAGTGCTGCTCGACACCGGTGGCGAAAAGGTTTTTTTGGTCGACGAAAAGGGCGAGATCCTGGCAGGCGACCTCGCGCTGGCCCTGGTCGCGCTGCTGGTCATGCGCACGCATCCAGCCGGTCGGATCGTCGTGCCGATGACCGCGCCACGATCCGTAGAGCGGCTCGCCGAAGAGTACGGTTTCCAGGTCACGCGGTCCCGCGGCACGCCGCGGGCGCTGACCGAAGCAGCCCTGGCCCCGGACGTGGCGCTGGTTGGCGAGGAACTGGGCGGGCTGATCTTCCCGAAATTCCAGCCGGCCTTCGACGGGATGGCGGCCGTCGTCCGCATTCTCGAGATGATGGCCCGGCTCGATGTCCGGCTGCACCAGCTGACCCGCGCCGTCCCCGAGACTTATATGGCCCGCGGCGAGGTGCCGTGCCCTGACGAACGGAAGGGGGCCGTGATGCGGCGCCTCATCGAGAGCACCAAGGGTGAGGCGGTTGATTTGATCGAGGGGGTGCGAGTGCGGCGGGGCGAGGAATGGGTGGCGGCGATCCCGGACGCGGATCGCGCCTGCTTCCATATCGTGGCGGAAGGCATCGACGGTGAACGTGCCCGCGTCCTGGTCGCGGAGTTCCGCGACCGTATCGCGGGTTGGAGAAAGGAGCCGGCGTGAAGAGGTCCCCCCGGAAGAGAGGCATCAACGAAACCGCGGTAGCCCGCAAGGCCGCGAGGCCGGCGCAGGCCGTTGACACGGGCAGGGCGCTTGGAGGGATCGGAGGACGGGCAGGCGGCGAAACCCGCGCAAAGACGAAGGAGCGGCTCGACGTGCTGCTGGTGACTCGTGGGCTGACGGATTCGCGGGAGAAGGCCGCACGGCTCATCATGGCAGGCTCGGTTCTGGTCGAGGGGCAGCGAGTCGACAAAGCCGGCGCCTTGGTTGCGCCCGGGGCGGCCGTCGAGATTGTTGCGCGGCCAAAATTCGTGAGCCGCGGCGGTGACAAGCTGGCCCACGCGCTGGACGCGTTCGGGGTGTCGCCCAACGCCCGGGTCTGTTTGGACGTGGGCGCCTCCACGGGCGGATTCACCCACTGCCTGCTCGAGCGCGGCGCCGCCCGGGTCTACGCAGTCGATGTCGGGCAGGGACAGCTCGATGCCAAGCTCCGCGCCGATGGGCGCGTGGTTGTGATGGAGAAAACAAACGCGCGCCAGCTACCGCCGGCCGTCTTTCCGGAGCCGCCCGACCTGGCAACCGTAGACGTCTCGTTCATCTCGCTCGAGAAGGTCCTGCCCTCGATCTTCACCGTTCTCGGTCAGGCGGGCGAGACGGTTGCGCTGGTTAAGCCGCAGTTCGAGGTAGGCAAGGGGATGGTCGGAAAGGGCGGTGTCGTGCGGGACGCGGCTCACCATCGGGGAGTGATCGGCCGGGTCGCGCGCTTCGCTGTACTCCACGGCTGGCACGTCCGTGGCGTGACGGCCTCGCCACTCAAAGGCCCCAAGGGCAACCGGGAGTTCTTTTTGCATCTGACCAAGACCGGCCGCACCGTGCCCGAGCTCGACCAGCAGATTGCGGTCGTGACGGTGGAGCCAGCGCCTGAATGAAGCGGATCGGCGTCGTCGCGAAGACGGACCGGGAAGACGCGCGGACCGTTGTGCCGCGGCTGTTGCAGTGGTGTCTCGCGCGTGGCCTCCAGCCCATAGTCGAGAAGGAGACGGCCGGCCTGTGCCCGGAGGCAGCGGTGACCACGGCACGCAAGCCCGATCTGCCTGGCCAAGTCGATCTGCTGCTGGTGCTGGGCGGTGACGGCACATTGCTCTCCGTCGCACGACTGGTCGGGGACCTTGGGGTCCCGATCCTCGGGGTCAATCTTGGCGGCCTCGGCTTTCTCACTGCGCTGACGGCGGAGGAGCTGTTTCCGGCCCTAGAGGCCTATCTCAACCGTGAGCTGGTGATCGAGGAACGGATGATGCTGGGAGCCGCCGTGTACCGCCAGGGCGAGCGGCTGTCCGAGTACGTGGCTCTGAATGACGTGGTCATTACCAAGTCGGCCATGAGCCGTATCATCCGGCTCGAGGTCGCGGTGGACGGCCACTTCGCCACCGGCTATCGTGCCGACGGGCTCATCATTTCGACGCCCACGGGCTCGACTGCCTACTGCCTGTCGGCGGGCGGGCCCATCGTCTTCCCCACCATGGATGCGGTGGTGCTGACCCCGATCTGCTCTCACACGTTGACCAATCGGCCCATCGTCCTTCCGGCCGATCAGCAAATTGAGGTCACGTTGCTCACCGACCAGGATGTGATGCTCACGCTGGACGGACAGGTTGGCTTTGCCCTCAAACAGTCGGACACGGTCGCCGTCTACCGGGCCGCGCCTCGCATCCGCCTGCTGCGGTTTCCCCAGAAGCACTTCTTCTCGGTCCTGCGGACGAAACTCAAGTGGGGCGAGCGGTAGGCCGGTCCCGCCACCGTTCGACTCCAGATACAGGTTGAGCGAGGGCCGGCCTTGGCCGTAGCATGGCGGCGATTGCCATGCTGAGGGAGCTCTCAATCCGGAACCTGGCCGTGGTCGAAGCGGCCAGGGTGCCCTTCGAGGCAGGCTTCAACGTCCTCACCGGCGAGACGGGCACTGGCAAATCCATCCTGATTGACGCCCTGCTGCTCGTCATCGGCGCCCGAGCCCATCCCGACGTGATCCGATCCGGCGAGGAGTCGGCGGTGGTGGAGGCCGTGTTCGACGTCGAGCCCTCGGGCTCCGTCGCCGCCCTCCTAGATGAGTCCGGGCACGCACTGCGGGATCCCCAGCTCGTAATCAAACGCGAGCTGTCGCGGGCCGGGCGTCACCGCGTCTGGGTCAATGACTCGGCGGCCACCGTCGGTTTACTCGAGCGGCTGGGCGATCTGCTGGTCGAAGTCCACGGACAGCACGAACACCAGCGGCTGATGGAACCAGCGCGGCAGCTCGAACTGCTGGACCGCTTCGCCGAGTGCGCGGAGCGCCGCGAGAAGGTGAGCGGGCTGGTCCGACGCTGGGAGGAGGCGCGCGCCGCGCTCGGTCGCGTGCGCGAAGAGCTCCGCGAGACCGCCCGCCAGGAGGATCTCTACCGGTTCCAGCTCTCCGAGATCGATGCCGTGCAGCTCAAGGACGGCGAGGAGGACGATCTACGGGCCGAGCGCACCCGCTTTCAGCACGCCGAGCGCATCTACGGTGGGCTGCAGGAGATCATGGCGCTCCTGTATGAAGAAGAGCAGTCGGCGGCGGCGCGGCTCGCCAAGGCGGCCGCTCTGCTGCGCGATCTCACACGTTTCGACCGTGATGCCAGCGCGCCCCTCGAGGCGCTCGAGGGCGCTCAGGCTTATGTGGAGGACGCAGTCGCTCGCGTTCGGGCGCTGCGCGAACGGGCCGTATTCGACCCCGAGCGCCTCGAGGAGATCGACGGCCGCCTCGACGGCATCATCAAGCTCAAACGGAAGTACGGAGACACGGTGGCAGCCGTTCTGAACCGCCGGCAAGAGATCGCCGCCGCGCTCGACCGCATCAACCGGCAGGATGCCGTGCTGGAAGAGCTCGAGCGCAACGTCGCGGGAGCCGCCAGCACCGCTGCGGCGGAGTCGCTCAAGCTGTCAGAGGCAAGGACGCAGGCGGCGGAACACCTCGGACGGCTGATCCAAAAGGAGATCCGCGGCCTCGGGATGGAGCACGGCCGGTTCCGGGTCGCCCTTAAGCGCGAGGTCGCGGCGGCGGACGAGCTCGCCTGCGGCGATGGCCCGTGGCGGATCGGCCAGCGGGGCGCGGAGACGGCGGAGTTCCTGCTGTCCGCGAATCCCGGTGAGGAGGCGCGCCCGCTCGCCAAGGTGATCTCGGGGGGCGAGCTCTCGCGCGTCATGCTCGCTGTGAAGACGATTCTGGCCGCCGCCGACGAGGTCCCCACGCTCGTATTCGATGAAGTGGATGCAGGAATCGGCGGGCGGGTCGCCGACGTGGTCGGGCAGAAACTGCACGCCACGGCGGCCGGTCGGCAGGTACTCTGCGTGACCCACCTGGCCCCCATCGCGGCCTATGCCGTCCACCACCTCCTCGTGGAAAAGCGGGTGAGCCGCGGGTCGACGCGGACCTCGGTGAGCGCGCTCGACGGCGAGGCGCGAATCGAGGAGCTGGCGCGGATGCTGGCCGGGGAGCGTGTCACGGACACCTCACGGCGCCATGCTCGCGAGCTTCTTCGAGCGGCGCGCGCGGGCGACTAGTGTAAGATGAATCGCTGAGATGCTTGCCGCCATTTTCCGGTCTGTGTTCGGCACCAAACACGAGCGCGACGTCAAGCGCATGCGGCCGGTGGTCGAGGCCATCAACGCGATCGAGCCCGACATGCAGGCGCTCTCCGATGCGGCGCTCCGCGACAAGACGGAGCAACTCCGGAAGCGGCTGACGGACGGCGAGGAGCTGGATGCGCTCCTGCCGGAGGCGTTCGCGGCCGCGCGCGAGGCCGCGCGTCGCACCGTCCGCATGCGGCACTTCGACATGCAGTTGATGGGCGGCATCGTGCTCCACGAAGGCAAGATCGCCGAGATGGCCACCGGCGAAGGGAAGACGCTGGTGGCCACGCTGCCCGCATACCTGAACGCGCTGCCGGGGCTGGGCACGCACATCGTCACCGTGAACGACTACCTCGCCCGGCGTGACGCCCAGTGGATGGGCCCGATCTACCACGCGCTGGGGCTCACCGTCGGCGTCATCCAGCACGAGGTCCAGTACCTGTACGATCCGAGCTACGCGTCGCCTGACATTCGGCTCGCCGGGCTCCGGCCCTGCTCGCGGCGCGAGGCTTACCACGCCGACATCACCTACGGGACGAACAACGAGTTCGGCTTCGATTACCTCCGGGACAACATGAAGTTCAGCCTCGAGGATGTCGTCCAGCGCGAGCATCACTACGCCATCGTCGACGAGGTAGACTCGATCCTCATCGATGAGGCGCGAACGCCGCTCATCATCTCGGGACGTGATCCCATCGCCGAAAGCAAAGCGCCGATGTACGAGAAGGTCAACCGTATCGTGCAGAGGCTCAAGCGGGCGGCCACAATCGTAGAAGGCAAGCTGTCGGAGATCGAAGAGCAGGCCGAGGGCGACTTCATCGTGGACGAGAAGGCCCGGGCGGTGTCGCTGACGGAGCAGGGCGTCGCCCACTGTGAGCGGCTGCTGGGCGTCGAGAATCTGTCGGACCCCGGCCACATCGAGCTGGCCCACCATGTCCACCAGGCCCTCAAGGCCCACCACCTCTTCCAGAAAGACGTGGACTACGTGGTCAAGGACATTGAGGCGGTCGACGACGACGGTCGGGTCGCCGTCCAGCCCCAGGTGGTCATCGTCGACGAGTTCACCGGAAGGATGATGCCGGGCCGGCGCTGGTCGGACGGGCTCCACGAAGCGGTCGAGGCGAAGGAAGGGATCAAGATCGCGAAAGAAAACCAGACTCTTGCGACGATCACTCTCCAAAACTACTTCAGGATGTACGACAAGCTGGCCGGCATGACGGGCACCGCCGCTACCGAAGCCGAGGAATTCGCCAAGATCTATACCTTGGACGTCACGGTCATTCCCACCAACCGGCCCCTCATCCGCATCAACTACCCGGATGTCGTCTACAAGACCGAGAGGGAGAAGTTCGAGGCCGTCAGCACCGAGATCGCCGAGCGCCACGCCAAGGGGCAGCCGGTGCTGGTCGGCACGGTATCGATCGAGAAATCCGAGCGGCTGTCCAAGCTCCTCAAGAAGCGCGGCATCGCTCACCAGGTCCTGAACGCGAAATACCACGAGCGCGAGGCCGAGATCGTCGCCCAGGCCGGCCGGGAGGGCACGGTCACCATCGCCACGAACATGGCCGGGCGCGGGACCGACATCCTGCTGGGCGGCAATCCCGACTTCCTGGCCAAGGCCGTCCTGAGCAAGCGGGGCCTCGACCCTGCCACCGCGCCGCCGGACGCGCGGCAGTCGGCGTGGGAAGAGGCCAAGAAGGTGACGGATCCCGAGCACGAGCGCGTGGTGGGCCTGGGGGGGCTGCACATCATCGGCACCGAGCGGCACGAGTCCCGGCGCGTGGACAACCAGCTCCGGGGCCGCTCCGGCCGGCAGGGCGACCCAGGATCGTCCCGGTTCTACCTTTCGCTCGAGGACGATCTGCTCCGCATCTTCGGATCGGAGCGGATCCAGCGGATCATGGATCGTCTCGGGATGGAGGAAGGCGAGCCCATCGAGCACAAGCTCGTCACGCGCGCGATCAGCACGGCGCAGAAGCGCGTCGAGACTCGCAACTTCGAAATCCGCAAGCATCTGCTCGAATACGACGATGTGATGAACAAGCAGCGCGAGATCGTCTACGGCCTCCGACGTCAGATGCTCGAGGAGGACAGCCAGGAAGAGACCGTGCTCGAGTGGATCGAGGAGGTCGCCGAGGGTCTGGTGGGCCGGTACGCGCAGCAGGACGCCCATCCCGACGACTGGGACCTGATCGGGCTCAACGAAGGGCTCCACCGCGAATTCGATTTCCGCCTGCCGACCGGTGGAAAGCTCGACGAGGTGTCATCCCACGAAGCCCTGGTGGGCCTGGTCACCGGCGAGGTCGAGCGCGTCTATCGGGAGCGCGAGCAGGCGATGGGCCCCGAGATGTTCCACCGGCTTGAGCGCTGGATCATCCTGGGGCTCGAATGGGAGGGCGGCGGTTTCCGCGGCATCAATCAGCTTTGGCGCGAGCACCTCCTCAACATGGACCATCTCAAGGAAGGCATCGGCCTCCGGGGATACGGCCAACGCGATCCGCTGACGGAGTACAAAAAGGAAGCCTTCGAGATGTTCCAGGAGATGATCGACGCGCTGAAGGAAACCACCGTCGAGCAGCTTTTCAAGACGCGGGCGGTCCAGGAGGAGCAGCCCGCCCCCGCGCGAACGGCTCTCCTCACGCCGGCAGACTGGCAGGAAGGCCGGGGGCGTCAGGCCGGCGGCCCAACCGCGAGGCCGTCAGGGCGGGCCGAGCTGCGGACCCCGGATGGCCAGAAGGTGGGCCGCAACGATCCCTGCCCCTGCGGGTCGGGAAAGAAGTACAAGAAGTGCTGCCTTTTGAAGGGGGCTTGAGAGGCCTCTTCCCCGCCAACATTTAGTAGGCCGGTGGCCACCAACCCCCATGAGTGGGGTTTTTTCTTTGGTGGCCCAGCTGACCCTGTGGTATCACTACTTAGCGCCTTGCGCGCGCCCCTATGCGACTTGAGAGCATTCTGATACACGGCTTCAAGTCTTTCGCCGAAAAGACCGAGGTCCAGGTGTTCCCCGGCGTGACCTGTATCGTGGGCCCCAACGGCTGCGGCAAGTCCAATGTCGCCGACGCCGTGCGCTGGGCGCTGGGCGAGCAGAGCCCGAAGATCCTCCGCGGCCAGAAGATGGAGGACGTGATCTTCCACGGCTCGGGCTCACGCAAGTCGCTCGGCATGGCCGAGGTCAGCCTGATCTTCAACAATGACGGCGGGCTCAATGTGCCCTGGAGCGAAGTGGCAGTGGCCCGCCGCTTGTACCGGACGGGTGAAAGCGAATACCTCCTCAACGGCGGTGTGTGCCGGCTGCGCGACATCCAGGACCTCTTCGCCGGGACAGGAGTCAACCCCAAGGCCTATGCGCTGATGGATCAGGACCGCCTGAATCACGTGCTCACGGCCAAACCCTGGGAGCGGCGGATCTTCATCGAGGAGGCGGCGGGAATCGCGCGCTACAAGCAACAGCGCACCGAAACCCAGGGAAAGCTGGAGGCGACGCGCCAGAACCTCCAGCGGGTCCGCGACGTGATGGAAGAAGTGCGGCGGCAGCTCGGCTCCATCGAACGCCAGGCGCGCAAGGCCCGGCAGTACAAGACACTGAACGCCGAGCGGCAAGCCCTCGACCTGGCGATGCTGGCCGCGGACTTTGCTTCGCTCACGGCCCTCGCCGACACCCTGCTGCGTGAGATGGACGAGCTGCGAGACGCCGAAGAACAGAAGCGCGCGCGCGCCGCGAGCCTCACGGGCCGGTTGGCGCTGCAGGCGGCCGGCATTCAGGATACCGAGTATCGACTCGGCGACCTGCGACAGTCCGTGCAGAAAATCCAAGGGGAGGCCGAACGGCTCCTCGAGCGCCGGGAGCAGATGGGCCTTCAGATCCGCGATCTGACCGATGAAGAAACGCGACTCGCCGAAGAGATCCGGACGCTCGGAGAGCGCCGAGCCGTGATCGGCGCGGAGCGCGAGGGGAAGCTGGCCGCACTGGACGAGGGGCGCCAGCGGCATTCCGCGCAAGAAGCGCGGACCCGGGAGATCGAGGGCGAGCTTTACGCATGCCGGGAAATGCTGGCCGAGCGGCGGCAGCGCTTCGAGCATCTCCGCGAAGAGCGGATCAGTGTCGCGGGAGCGCGGGCCGACCTCACCCGTTCGAGCGGGGAACTTCGGGAGCGCGGCGTGCATCTCGACAGGCGGAGTGAGCGGCTCGACAGCGAGACCGCGGCGACCCGCGGCGAGTCGGAGCATCTCGCCGAGACGCGCGCGCGGCTGGAGGCGGCGCGCCGGCAAACCGGGGCGCAGTTGTCCCTGCTGACAACCGAGCTCCAGAAGATGGAGACGACGCGAGCAGAGCGGGAAGCCCGGCGGGCGGCGGCGCAGGGTGCTCTGGCGGAGCTCCGGCTGGCCCTCGCAGGGCGGCAATCGGCGCTGGAGGCGCTGGAGCGGCTCGAGGGCGAGCGCGAAGGCTACGGCGCCGGAGTACGAGCCATCTTCTCGAAAACCGCGGCTGCAGAGTTACAGGGGGTGATCGGCACGGTGGCCGACCTGCTCGAAGTGCCAACGGGGCTCGAGAAGGCGGTGGAAGCGGTGCTGGGCGACCGGCTCCAGTGGGTGGTGGTCGAGCGCTTCGAGCATGCCCGAGCGGCCTTGAGCTTCCTGGGTCGCGAGGGAGCGGGAGCCGCCACTCTCCTCCCCCTGGAAACGCTTCCGGCCCCCGAGGCTGTCCCGGAGGACTCGTCGGAGATCAGGTGGGCCGCGCGGCTGGTGGGTGGCTCACGGCGGGAGCTCCTGCATTACCTGCTCGGCGGCGTGGGGATCGTGGGCCACCTCGATCAGGCGGAATCGCTCTGGCGGCGGAACGGAGTGGTTGCGACCTATGTCACGCCCTCGGGCGAGGTGCTGTCACCCACGGGGCGCTTGACGGGCGGCAGACGGGACACCGAGCGGGAGAGCAATGACCAGTCCATATTGGGACGAAAGCGCGCCATCCGCCAGCTCGGCGAGGAAATCACCGGTCTCAAACGCCGGGCCGACGCGGCCGCGGCGACGCTCGACGCTCTCGAGCGCGAGGTGACGGCGCTGCGCGGGCAACAAGAGAGTCTGCATTCCAATTATCAGGCGCAGGAAACTGCGCGGCTGACCGGTCAGAAGGATCTCGAGTCGGCCGACCGGGAAAGGGAGCGCGTCGCCCGCCACCTGGAGACGCTCGCAGCGGAGCGGCAGCAAATCGAGGCCGAGCGCGCCGATACCATCCACCAGCTGCAGGATCTCGAGCGGTCTCTCACGGCCGCCGGGGAGCGCGAGATCGCGCTGGACCGCGCTATGGCCTCGCTGCGTGAGGAGTTGGATGCAGCCCAGGCGACCGAGGCAGCGCTGGGGCGGGATCTCACGGGTTGCCAGACGGAGCTCGCGGCCGTCTCCGAGCGGGTCGAAGCGCTGGGGCGTGACATCGAGCGCCTGGGGCAGTTCGAGCAGGACTTCACGCTGCAGCTTGAGCAGGCGGCGCAGCGCCGCACCCAGACCGCTGAGCGGCGCGCCGATCTGGCTCAGGAGCGCGAGCGAACCGATGCACAGGCACGAGATGCGGCGGGCGAGCGC
>JBKPCB010000089.1:0-23600 GCA_046727155.1 Candidatus Methylomirabilota bacterium
AGACCCGCCTGGGCGCGCGGGTGAGTGGCGGCGCTACTTCACCGCGTTGATCGTCGCCAGGACTTTGTCCGCCTCGACTTCTTTGGCGAACGACTCTTTCACGGGAGCCACAAGCTCGAGGAGCTTTGCGCGATCGGTGAAGGGATGGACGCGGATCTTCCCCTCGGCCTTCAGCCTTTCCAGAATCTTGTCGTCTTCCCGGCGCTCCCACTGCCGGCCCCACGCGGCGCCGTCCAGCCCGGCCTTGAGAATGGCCTCCTGGAGGTCCTTGGGCAGCTTGCGGAAGGTCTTCCCGCTGAAGCAGAGTGGCCGGATGGTGATGGCGTGCTGGGTGAGGGAGATGTCGCCGGCCACCTCGTGCCACTTCATCTGGGACCAGCCGGGGGCCTCGTTCTCGCCCGCCTGGATCACGTTGGTCTGAATCGCGTTGTACACCTCGTCATAGGCGATGACGGTGGGCGCGGCCGTGATCGCCTGGAACATGCGCGTCTGGATGGGCGCGCCCATGACGCGGATGTTCAGGCCCCTAAGCTCGGCCATGTTGCGCACGGGCTTGTTGGCCACGACGTTGCGCACGCCGCCGCCCGCATACCCGATCAGCATGACGTCCGCCTTCTTGAGGACGTCGTCCGCGATCGGCTTCAGGGCCTCCCCGCTGGACAGCACCTTGTTCCAGTGATCGATGTCCCGGAAGAGGAACGGCATGTCCATGATCGTGGCCGCCTTCGAGAATGTGGCCATGTGGGACGGGGCGACGATCGCGTAGTCGACCGACAGGCCCTGGCTCATGTAGGAGAAGTAGTCCTTCTCCAGGCCGAGCTCCCGGTTGCGGTGCAGGACGAAGTTCACCGGCTTTCCGTAGTACTTCTGCACCTGCTCGGCGAACTTGAGCATGGTCTGGTTGTAGGAGTGGGTGTCGTCGAACTGGCTCGCCCCGCGCAGGGTGATGGTCTGCGCCTGAGCCGACGATCCAAGCCCCAACGCAAAGGCGAGAACAGCAACGAAGGCATACACGCGCTTCACGGTCGTCCACGTCATGTCGTATTCCTCCTGTGATCGCGCCCTTTGCTGCGTCGTTCAGGATCGTCTGGGGCGTGCCATATCTGCCATAGGGCGGGCGGCTTCGTCAAGGAGGATCGCCGCGCGAGGCGCCTCGACTACTGCTGACCCGCGCCGGTCTCGGGGCTGTACGGCGCGCGGTCACCGATATCGCCGACGAAGGGCGGCAGGTTCTGATGGCCCAGCAGCTGGCGGACGGCCTGCGACTCTCCCAGGTGATACCAGTAATGGTAGGTGAGGCGGAGCAGAGACGTGCCGATGCTCTCGGGCGGCCGCCTCGGGTCGCGCTCGTAGGACGTCAGCAGGACTTCCGGTGTCAGCGCGTCGAGATACGGGTCGGCCGCCTTGGTGATCTCCTGCCAGGCCGTCAGCATCTCGTGGAAGGCGGGGTCGCTGGCGGGCTTGCCGAAGCCGCATCGCTTTACTTCGGCGACCACGGTCTTGCCCTGGGCCCGATCGAGCCAGAGCAGCTGCTCGTGCCAGGCCAGGTGTCCGACCATCCAGGCAATGGGGTTCATCGGCTGGATCCGGCGCGCGGCCTCCTCGGGCGTCAGGCCTTCCAGCGCCCGCAGAAACTCGCTGCGCGTGAACCGGAGCTGGGCGACGAGCGGATGGGGCATGGGCTAGCTCCTCGCTCCGAGCAGCTCCTCGGCGATGCGCTTGACGTCGGCCGCTTCGACCTGACCCTTGTGAGTCTTCATGACATCGCCCACGAGGCGCCCCGCCTGCTTGGCGTCGGTGATGCCGAGTGCGGCAATGCGCTCGCGGACGAGGGTGCGCACGGCGGCATCGTCCATGGCCTGGGGAAGGTAGCGCTGGCAGAACTCCAGCTCGAAGCGAAGCTGGGCGACCTGGGCGGCGCCGCGCTCTCCCGCGTGCTCGAACTCGACGAGCGCTTTCTGGAGCTGCTTGCGGTAGGCCGCGATGACGTCACGGATCAGGGCGTCGTCCACCGTCCCGGCGAAGCCCTTCGCCGTGCGGCGCTCCATGACCTTGGTCTTGATCATGCGCACCACGTCTGAGGTGCGCGAGTCCTTGCCCTTCATCGCCTGCTTGAGCGTCTCGTCGAGCTCCTGCTCCAGCGCCATGGCCCGTGTCACCTCCTGGATGGGATCACGATGAAGCATGGTAACGTCGTGCCGGTGATTGAGCAAATCGTGGAGCGGAGAGAACCATGCCCGACAGCTTGAGCGGGCTCACGGTTGTCAGCTTCGAGAGCCGCCGATCGGCGGAGATGGCCCAGCTCATCCGCAACTATGGCGGTGAACCTATCCAGGCGCCCTCGCTGCGCGAAGTTTCGCTGAGCGACCAGCACGAGGCCCTGGCCTTCGGCGAGACGCTCGTGGCCGGCGGCTGCGACGTCCTCCTGCTCCTCACCGGAGTGGGCGCCCGACTCTTGATCGAGGCCCTCGCGACGCGCTGGCCCCGCGAGCAGGTGCTCGCAGCGCTCGGGCGGGTCGCCCTCGTCTGCCGGGGACCCAAGCCTGTTGCCGCGCTCAAGGAGGCAGGTCTCGCACCCGCGCTGACCGTGCCCGAGCCCAATACGTGGCGGGATCTGCTGATGGCGTTGGACCGCGAGCTTCCGGTGGCGGGCAAGCGGGTCGCCGTCCAGGAGTACGGCGCGCCCAATGAAGAGCTCGCCGCAGGGCTCGAGCAGCGGGGCGCTCGGGTCACGACTGTGTCGGTATACGGTTGGGCACTGCCGGACGACACCGGGCCGTTGCGCGCGGCCATCGAGCGCCTCGCGGCGGGACAGGCGCAGGTGGCGCTCTTCACCAGCGCCACCCAGGTCGATCATCTCTTCCGCGTCGCCGACGAGATGGGGCGGGCCGAGGCTCTGCGGAGCGCGCTTCGGGGCCGGACCGTGATCGCATCCATTGGTCCGGTCACCACGGCGGCGCTCCAGGCCTACGGCATCGAGCCCGATTTGCGCCCCGAGCGCCCGAAGATGGGGCACCTGGTGGCGCGCGTCGCCCGCGACGCCGGCGGCGCGCTCGACCGAAAGCGGCGCGGCTGATCGCTGGCGCAGTCAGCGCGGCTATGTTTTCATCGGCGCATTGCCGCTACTTCTACGGCCACACAGCGAGGCAGTTCGGATGAGCCCTTGGGCGAAGGAGCCCTACCGCACAACTGAATGGTTCGACGTTCAAGCGAGATAGGAGGATTTCCCATGTCTGCACTGTCGGCGAAGGATGTCACCCTGGACCTGCTGGTCCGCTATGGCTTCCAGGTGCTGGGCGCCATCGTCATCCTGGCGGTCGGCCTGCTACTCGCCCGCTGGGTCGGTTCCATGACCGCCCGCGCTCTCGAGCGCAAGGCACTCGAGCCGCCGGTGCGCCTGCTGCTGGTGCGCGTCGTCAAGGTGATCGTGCTGATCTTCACCTTGGTGATCGCGCTCGACAAGTTCGGATTTCAGGTAGCGCCGTTGGTGGCCGGCATCGGCGTGGCCGGAATCGGCATCGGTATCGCGCTGCAAGGTGTGCTGGGCAACCTGGTGGCGGGGCTGTCCATCATCTTGACCAAGCCGTTCCGGGTGGGAGACTACATCCAGCTGGTGGGGGTGCAGGGCCAGGTGAGCACCATCGAGCTGTTTTCCACGGTCCTCGTCAACCCGGACCGCTCGCGCGTCGTGATCCCGAACCGCAAGATCGTGGGCGAGGTCCTGCACAATTACAGCGCCGTGCGCCAGCTCGGCTTGACGGTGGGTGTGGCCTACGGGAGCAATCTGAGCCAGGCGCTGGCGGTGATCCGCGAGGTGCTGGCCGCCAATCCCCGCGTGCTCAAGGACCCCGTGCCGGTCGTGGGCGTCACGGCGCTGGGCGACTCCGCCGTGACGATCGGAATCAGCCCGTGGGTACCCGCCCCCGACTACGTGATCGCCCAGGTCGAGATCTACCAGGCCGTGCTCGAGCGCTTCGGGGTGAGCCGGATCGAGATCCCGTTTCCTCAACGCGAGGTGCGCATGCTCCCGGCGGCCTGAGCCTTCACGCGGAGTATATTGGGCAGGAGCTCGGGCGAGCGCGAACGCCCGGCCATCGTTGGCACCGCGAGCGGCACAAGGAGACGGTGACATGCAAATCGGCATGGTGGGGCTGGGCCGGATGGGCGCCAATATGGCGCGGCGGCTGATGCGTGGGGGCCACGAGGTGGTGGCATTCGCGACGGACGCGTCGGCCGTACGCCAGATCGCCGGCGAGGGCGCGACGGGCACCACGACGCTCGACGACCTCGTCGCCAAGCTGCGGCCGCCACGTACCGCATGGCTCATGGTGCCGGCCGGCGCGGCGACCGAGCAGGTCGTGACCGACCTCGCCCAGCGGATGCAGCGTGGCGACACCCTCGTCGACGGCGGGAACTCGTTCTACAAAGACGACGTGCGCCGGATGAAGATGCTGCGGCCGAAGGGGATCCAGTATGTGGACGCGGGCACCAGCGGCGGCATCTGGGGGCTCGAGCGCGGCTACTGTTTGATGGTCGGCGGCGAGCGGGAGGCCGTCCAGCGGCTCGATCCCATCTTCAAGACTCTGGCGCCGGGTCCCGGCGCCATCCCGCGGACGCCGGGCCGTGAGCGGCTCGGCGGGACGACCGAGCAGGGCTACCTCCACTGCGGGCCCTCGGGCGCCGGGCACTTCGTCAAGATGGTGCACAACGGCATCGAGTACGGCCTCATGCAGGCCTATGCCGAGGGCTTCGACATCCTGCTCAATGCGCGCTCGAAGGACCTGGAAGAGGACCTGCGCTACGAGCTGGACTTGCGGGAGATCGCCGAGCTGTGGCGCCGGGGCAGCGTGGTCAGCTCCTGGCTGCTCGACCTCACGGCGCAGGCGCTCGCCGAGAACCCGTCGCTATCGAACTTCACCGGCCACGTCGAGGATTCGGGAGAGGGGCGCTGGACGGTCAAGGCCGCCGTCGAAGAAGGCGTCCCGGCGGACGTGCTCTCGGCGTCGCTCTACGCGCGCTTCCGGTCGCGCCAGGAGCATACCTTCGCCGAGAAAGTCCTGTCGGCGATGCGGCACAAGTTCGGCGGCCACGTCGAGCGGCCTGCGGGCGGCTGATGCGGATGTACGCCTCGAGATGACCCGCGAGGAGGAACGGCTCGCGGCGGCGCGCGCGCGCACCGCGCACTGGAAGCGCTGGGGACCCTACCTCGCGGAGCGCGAGTGGGGCACGGTGCGCGAGGACTACAGCGGCGACGGTGCCGCGTGGGAGTTCTTCCCCCACGATCACGCCCGCTCCCGCGCCTATCGCTGGGGCGAGGACGGCCTCGCGGGAATCTCGGACAACCACCAGCGGCTCTGCTTCGCGCTGGCCCTCTGGAACGGCCGGGATCCGATCCTCAAGGAGCGCCTCTTCGGCGTCACGGGCAACGAGGGCAATCACGGCGAGGACGTGAAGGAGTATTATTTCTACCTCGACTCCACGCCCACGCACTCCTACATGAAGTACCTCTACAAGTACCCGCAGGCCGCCTTTCCCTACGCCCGACTCGTGGAGGAGAACCGGCGCCGGAGCCGGCGGGAGCCGGAGTTCGAGCTGCTCGACACAGGTGTGTTCGACGGAGACCGCTACTTCGACGTGCTCGTGGAGTACGCGAAGGCCGACATCGACGATCTGCTGATCCGGATCTCGGTGACCAACCGCGGTCCCGAGCCTGCCGAGTGTGATCTGCTTCCGACGCTCTGGTTCAGGAACACGTGGTCGTGGCAGCCCGGCGCCGCTCGGCCGGCGCTCAGCGTGGCGCACGGACCCGGGACGGTGATCGAGGCCGAGCATGAAACATTGGGACTGCGCTGGCTCAGCTGCGAGGGCGCGCCGGAGCTGCTGTTCACCGAGAACGATACGAATACCGAGCGGCTCTGGACGACGCCGAATGCGTCACGCTTCGTCAAGGACGGGATCAATGACCATGTCGTGGCCGGCCGGCGGGAGGCGGTGAACCCGGCGCGGGTGGGAACCAAGGCGGCCGCCCGCTGCCACCTGCGCTTGCGTCCCGGCGAGTCCGCGGCGCTCAAATTCAGGCTCAGCAATAGCCCGCCGGTGGGCGAAGTTCTCACCCGCGACTTCGAGGCGCTCTTCGCCCAGCGAATGCGCGAGGCGGACGAATTCTACGCCACGGTGATCCCCGCCGCGCTGCCGGAGGACGGAAAGCGCGTGATGCGGCAGGCCCTGGCGGGGATGCTGTGGAGCAAGCAGTTCTATCATTACTACATCAGGCGCTGGCTCGAGGGAGACCCTGGATTCCCGGCTCCGCCAGCCGCGCGGTGGCATGGCCGCAACCACGAGTGGACGCACCTCTACAACGAAGACGTCATCTCGATGCCGGACAAGTGGGAGTACCCGTGGTACGCCGCGTGGGACCTGGGCTTCCACTGTGTCGCGCTCGCCCTGGTGGATCCGGACTTCGCCAAGGACCAGCTCATCTTGTTCCTCCGCGAGTGGTACATGCACCCGAATGGTCAGCTTCCCGCCTACGAGTGGGCGCTCGGGGATGTGAACCCGCCCGTTCACGCCTGGGCCGCGTGGCGGGTGTACAAGATCGAGAAGCGCCTTCGCGGTGCCGCCGACCGAAACTTCCTCAAGCGCGTCTTCCACAAGCTCCTGATCAACTTCACCTGGTGGGTCAACCGGAAGGACGCCGAGGGCATGAACGTGTTCCAGGGCGGCTTCCTCGGGCTGGACAATATCGGCGTCTTCGACCGCGGGGCCCCGCTGCCGACGGGCGGCCATATCGATCAGTCCGACGGCACGAGCTGGATGGGCATGTACTGCCTCAACATGCTGGCCATGGCGCTCGAGCTGGCGCGGGAGGATCCAGCCTACGAGGACGTGGCGAGCAAGTTCTTCGAGCACTTCGTCTACATCGCGCACGCCACGCGCAACCGGGGCGGCACGGGGATCAGCCTGTGGGACGAGGACGATGGCTTCTTCTACGACGTGCTCCACTCGCCGGACGGCCGGAATTGCCCGCTCAAGCTGCGGTCCATCGTCGGCCTGATCCCGCTCTTCGCGGTCGAGATGCTCGAGCCGGACATCGTGGAGCGCCTGCACGGATTCAAGCGCCGCATGCAATGGTTCATCGATCACCATCCGGATTTTCGTGAGCACCTGGAGATCGTCGAGGAGCCGGGGCGGGGGACGCGCCGGCTGCTGTCCATCGTGACCCGCGAGCAGCTGCCGCGCGTTCTCCGCCTCATGCTGGATGAAAGCGAGTTCCTGTCCCCCTTCGGCGTCCGCGCGCTCTCGCGCTATCACCGGGACCATCCGTACACGCTGAGCATCGACGGCATGGAGCACCGCGTGGACTACGAGCCGGGTGAGTCGACGAGCGGGCTCTTCGGCGGGAACTCGAACTGGCGCGGGCCCATCTGGTTCCCGGTCAATCACCTGCTGATCGAGTCGCTCCAGAAGCTCCATGACTTCTACGGCGACGGGTTGAAGGTGCCTTGTCCAACGGGCTCGGACCGGCTCATGGATCTCCGGACCGTGAGCACCGAGCTGGCGGGGCGGCTGGCCGGCATCTTCCTGCGCGGGCGCGACGGCCGCCGTCCCGTCTACGGCGCGACAGAGAAGTTCCAGGAAGACCCTCACTGGCGGGATCTCGTGCTGTTTTACGAGTATTTCCACGGTGACACGGGCGCGGGTATCGGGGCGAGCCACCAGACCGGGTGGACGGGCCTCGTGGCCAGGCTGATCCACCAGGACGGACGGTGACGGCCGGCGCCCTCGAGCAGCTCGCCGCCCGGGCGCTCGAGCTCGTCGGCGACGGCGCCATCGTCGGGCTGGGGTCGGGCCGCGCGGCTTCCGCTTTTGTCCGGGCGCTCGCGGGGCAGGTGCGCGAGGGCAGGGCCGTGCGCGGCGTCCCGACCTCGGAAGCTACCGCGGCGCTGGCGCGCGAGCTCGGGGTGCCGCTCGTCGGGCTGGGCGAGGGGGCCATCGACGTGACGGTGGACGGGGCCGACGAGGTCGATCCCGCGCTGAGCCTGATCAAGGGTTACGGTGGCGCGATGCTCCGCGAGCGGATCGTGGCCGCGGCCTCCCGGCGGCAGGTCATCCTCGTCGAGGCGGAGAAGCTGGTTCCCGTATTGGGCAGCCGCGGCCGTCTGCCGCTCGAAGTGCTGCCCTTCGCGCTTCCCCTGACGCTCGAGCGGCTCGACCGTCACGGCCTCAGGCCCGCGGTTCGCAGCGCCGACGGCCGCCGGGCGCTGAGCGACAATGGCAATGCGATCGTGGACTGCGCCGTTGGGCCCATCGCCGATCCCGCGGCGCTCGATCGCGAGCTGCGCTCCATCCCCGGCGTGATCGATACCGGGTTCTTCCTCGGAACGGCCGACACCGTTCTCGTCGCGGAGCGGGGGCGCATCCGAGAGCTCAAACGGCCGGCGGCATGAGCGACGTCCGGCTGCTGGCCGATCCCGAAGCGGTGAGCCGCGCCGCCGCCGACGATTTCGTCGCCCTCGCGCGCGAGAGCGTGGCTCGATCTGGCAGCTTCAGCGTCGCGCTCTCCGGTGGCTCCACGCCGCGCCGGCTCTACCAGCTGCTGGCCGAGGCGCCGCGGCGGGCGCAGGTGGAGTGGTCGCGGGTCGATTTCTTCTGGGGAGACGAGCGGGCGGTGCCGCCCGATCATCCCGACTCCAACTATGGCGCCGCGCAGGCGGCGCTGCTGGGCCCGGTGGGCGCGCCGGCCGAGCGCGTCCATCGCATCAACGGAGAGCTGGCGGACCCGGAGCAGGCGGCGCGCGAGTACGAGGCGGAGCTGGCGCGGGTCTTCGGCGCGACGCCGGGTGGACCGCCGCCGGCGCTCGACCTGATCCTGCTCGGGATGGGCGCCGACGGGCATACTGCGTCGCTATTTCCGTACAACCAGGCCCTCGCCGAGCGCCGCCGATGGGTGCTGAGCGTTTACGTAGCCCGCCTCGGCGCCGCGCGGATTACGCTCACGCCGCCCGTGCTCAACCGGGGGCGGGAGATCCGGCTGCTGGTCACCGGACGCGACAAGGCCGATGCGCTCCACGAAGCGCTCGAGGGCCCGCGCGAGCCCGAGCGACTGCCGGTTCAACTCATTGCCCCCGAGGCGGGACGGGTTGTCTGGCTGGTCGACCGCGCGGCCGCGAGCAAGCTGAGCGGCGCTTAGGCCCCGAGATCCTCCAGCAGTCCCGCCGTCGTTCGAATTCCCTGGAACAGGTGATCGAGCCTCAGGTGCTCGTTGGGGCTGTGTTGCCGGTTATTGGCATTCGCGTAGGGAACGATGATCGTGGGGATCGTCAGGATGTCGGTGAATGCCGAGAGCGGCACGCTGCCGCCCGAAGTCGGCAGGATCACGGCCTTCTGGCCGCCGTGGGCGCGCTCCACCGCCGCGATGACCTCCCGCGAGATGGGCAAGTCCGCCGGCGTCTTAGCCGGGTCGTAGCCCGCCCGCTCCACCACGCGCACGGCCCGCCCGCGCAGCTCGTCGGGCAGAGGCGCGTCGGGCGACTCGATCACCTCGAAGCCCTGCCCGCGGATATGCTCGACTATGCGCCGGTACATTTCGTCCACCCGCTGGTTCTTGACCAGCCGGGCGTCGATGGCCACCGTGGCCTGATGGGGGATGATGGTCTGAGCCTCGGCGCCCGTGAAGCCACTTTTGAGCCCGCGAATCGTCAGCGTCGGACGGAACATCAGGCGCTCGAGATAATCGGCCGGAAGCGGGACGCCGAGCTCTCGCTCGATTGCGGCGCGATCGAGGGGAATCTGCCGCATCAGTTCCTGCTCGGCTCGAGTCGGCGGCGCCGCGCCGTCCGCGAGCCCTTCGATGAGCGGCGTGCCGTCCGGCGCGGCCATGGAGGCCAGTAGTCCGACCAGCTTCCAGGCCGGGTTGGGCACGCTGAAGTTGCCCGAGTGCACGTCGCGCCGCGCGCCTTCCAGCGTGAGCTCCAGATGGAGGACCCCGCGCGCGCCGAAGGAAACCGTGGGGTGCCCGCTCTCGTGCTTGGGCCCGTCGGTCACCAGCACGAGGTCCGCCGTGAACAGCTCGCGATGCTCGTGCACGAAAGGGCCGAAGTTGGGGCTCGCGATCTCCTCCTCGCCCTCGAAGAGGAACTTGAGGTTCACGGCTGGGGAGAGGCCGAGTGCTCCCATGAGCTCGAGGGCTTGCAGGTGCGCCCAGATGGGTCCCTTGTCGTCAGAGGCGCCTCGCGCGTAGAGCCAGTGGTCGGCAAGCGCCTGGTCGGGGATGTCGCCGAGGTCGATCATGGGCGCGCCGGCTTCGGCAGCCGCCCGTCGAAGCACCGGGGCGAACGGTGACGGCTGGAGCCAGCCATTCGGCGGGGCGGGCTTGACGTCGTAGTGGCAGTAGATCAGCACGGTCCGCTGCGCCCCGGGGGCAGGCCTCGCGGCGAAGACGGCCGGGTTTCCCTGCGTCTCCATTACTCGCGCGTCGAGCCCGCGGGCCCGCATCGCTTGAACCAGCCATTCAGCGCCCCGGCGGACGCCGTCGGCGTTCTGGCTTACGGTGTCGATGCTCAAGAAATCTATGAGCCCGCCCACGATCGGGCGGCGTCGGGCGGCCAAGGCAGCGTCGAAGCGGCTCCAGTCGGTCATGCGCCCACCATAGCGCGCCCGTCGATGCGGGCGCCATTCTTGTTTTGCCCGGCGCGGGCGCAGTATGATGACCCGAGGAGGACACTTCATGCCTTTCGTCATCTTCCTTGTCGTGGTCGGGCTCATCCTCGCGTTCGCCATCGTGGCCTATAACCGTCTCGTGAGCCTGAGCCAGCGCTCCGACGAGGCCTGGTCCGACGTCGACGTGCAGCTGAAGAAGCGCTCGGATCTCGTGCCGAACGTCGTTGAGACGGTCAAGGGTTACGCCGCGCACGAGCGCAACACGTTCGACGCGGTGGTGCGCGCCCGCGGCGCCGCCGTGGCGGCCACGAATCCCGAGGCGCGCGCGCAGGCGGAAGGGCAGCTGAGCCAGGCCCTGCGCCAGCTCTTCGCGATTGCCGAAGCGTATCCCGAGCTCAAGGCCAGCGCCAACTTCCAGTCACTGCAGGGCACGTTGACCGACATCGAAAACAATATCCAGGAGGCGCGCCGTTACTACAATGCGGTGGTGCGCGACCTCAATACCAGGGTGGACACCTTCCCCTCCAACCTGATCGCGTCCTCTTTCCGGTTCGTGAAGCGGACGTACTTCGAGCCGGATCGGCCCGAGGACCGGCAGGTGCCCCGCGTATCCTTCGGGAGCTGAGCATCACGCGAGCGCGGACCGCCGCGGCGCTCGGTCTCGCCGCGACGCTCTGGCTGCTCCTTCCGGGCGCGGCCGGGGCGCAGTCCCGAGGCTTCAGCATCGGCCGCTTCTCCGTCACCCTCGAGGTGAATCACGACGCCACCCTCGGCGTCCGTGAGGCGATCACCTTCGAGTTCCGCGGCAGTCATCAGGGGATCTACCGGACGATTCCCGTGCGCTACAGGCGCGGCGGCTTCGACTACGCGTTGCGGCTGGACAGCATCCGCGTCTTCGACGAGAACGTGCAGCCGCTGCGCGCCGAGATCTCGCGGCCGGACGGCTACGTCCGGATCAAGGCCTGGGTACCCGGCGCGGTGAACACGACAAAGACGGTCATCGTCGCCTATCGGGTTCGCCGCGGGCTGTTCGACGCCGACGACCATCAGGAGCTGTACTGGAACGTCACCGGCAACGACTGGGAGGTGCCGATCCGGGAGGTCGAGGTACTGGTCGCCTCTCCGCCGGGCGTGCCGCTCGATAACGTCCGCTCCGTGGCGTACACGGGGTATTACGGAGTCGCGGGCTCGGACTACGTCGAGGAGCGTGCCGAGAACTTCATCACGATTCGGACCACACGGAACTTGCGGCCGCGCGAGGGGCTCACCGTGGCGGTGGCGTGGCCGTCCGGCGCCGTGGCGCGCGCGGGACTCTTGCGAGAGACCGTGTGGTTCTTCGGCGACAACTGGCCGCTCGGGTTGCCGCTGCTCGGCCTGGCGTTGCTGCTCTGGACCTGGCGGGCGTACGGCCGCGATCCGGCAACCAATCGCTCCGTCAAGCCCGAATACGCGCCGCCCGATGGGATCATTCCCGCCGAGGCCGGCGCGCTGGTGGCGGAGCGCGCTCACCCTCGCGACGTGAGCGCGACGCTCGTGGATCTGGCGGTGCGCGGCTATCTCCGGATCGAGCAGACCGGCGACGCCGGCGCTGAGCCGGATTTCCTCTTCCGCCGTCTGCGGCCGGTGGCCGGCGATTCCGGACTTCGTCCGGTGGAGGCCCTGATCCTCTCGCGCCTCTTCGGAAGCGACGGGAGCCGGGACACGCGCTTGCTCTCCGAAGTGCGCCGCGACTACGACAACGTGTTCCCGCCGCTCCGGGACGGGGTGTACCGGGCGCTCGTTCTCGACGGGCTGTTCCCGAGCTCGCCCGGGACGGTCCGATCCGAGTGGCTGGTGGCCGGCATTGCCTTGCTCGCCCTGGCGGGAGTGGTCTTCGTGTGGTCGTCCGACTGGCTGGGTGTTCGCCCGCTCACCTTGGCCCTGGGGCTCGGCCTGAGCGGCGCGGCCGTCTGCGCGTTCGCGCCGCTGATGCCGCGCAAGACCATGCGCGGGGCCCAGATGCTGGTCCGGGTGCGCGGCTTCCAGGATTTCCTCGAGCGGGCGGAGAAGGACCGGCTCGCGCGAATGCCGGCGGATACGCTGCACCACTGGCTGCCTTGGGCGATCGCGCTGGGCGTGAGCGAGCGGTGGATTTTCAACTTCCAGGGGCTCAAGGTCGACGCGCCCAAGTGGTATATCGGCCGCGACCCGTTTTCGCTCTCCAACTACAACCTCGCGGTGAACAGCTTCAACAGCCGCACCGAGCAGGCGATCCTGACCAGCCGCCGGGGTGCCGGCGGAGGCGGCTGGAGCGGGGGCAGCGGGTTCTCAGGCGGCTTTTCCGGCGGGGGGATGGGAGGCGGAGGGGGCGGCACGTTTTGACCTTTCGCCGCCATCGGCGGGCTCACGCCTTATATCGCCGACAGATAGGCTCAGGTCCCCCCACCCTTAAGGTAGACGCAACCCCTCTCTATCTGGTAAAAGGATGTGTTGTTTCGCGATTCGGTCGAGGTCGCGCGCGGCTCCTTGCTCCCATGTGGAGATCCATGCGGAATCGCTATCTTGCCGGGCGGAGGGGCGTGGTTCCGGGCCTGCTCGCCTGCCTCTGTCTCGCTGGCGCCCTCGCCACCGTGCTCGTCGCGTCCCGGCCGGCCGCCGCCCAGCAGTCGGAAACCGACGTCTTCGTGGCCCAGGCCATCCTGGCCTACGAGGCGCGCCGCTACGATGAGGCCCTAGGCTATCTCGAAGAGGCGCTGGCCCAGGAGCCGAAGAACGTCGAAGCGCTGTACTACAAGGGTCTCGTGCTCATGGCGCAGCAGAAGACCGAGGCCGCGGTCGAGCCACTCGAGCGGGCCCGAACGCTGGCGCCCACCGATTTCTCGGTGCGCTTCCTGCTCGGCGTCGCGTATTTCTCGCTCGAGCGCTACGACCAGGCCGAGCCGCTTCTGACCCCGATCTTCACCGAACGACCTCAGACGGAAGGGGTAGGCTACTACGTCGGCCTCATGCGCTACCGCAAGAAGGACTACCAGGGCGCGCTGCGGGCCTTCCAGTCGGAGAGATCGCCCAACCCCAATATCCAGCAGCTGGCGAAGTTCTACGCGGGTCTCACGCTGGCCATCCTCGGCCTGCCGGAGCAGGCGACGGCCGAGGTGGACGCCGCGCTGCGGCTGCAGACCGGCTCGGCACTCACCGGTCCGGCCGAGCGGATCCGGGACACGATTGCGGCCGCACGCGCGGCCGAGCGCCGGTTCCACGCCGAGGTCCGACTGGGCTTTCTCTACGACACCAATGTAGCGGTGAACCCGCAGCCCAGCCACGATCCAACGGCGGAAGAAGTGCGCAAGCGCAGGGCCCATACGACCGGCGAGCTCGGCACGCTGCGGCTGGATTACACCTGGCTGCGGACAGGACCGTGGGAGTCCATGGTCACCTACTCGTTCTTTCAGACGTACGACAACGACCTGCCGTCCTTCAACGTCCGGAACCACCTGGGCCTTGCCGCCCTAACTTACCGCGGCGCGGTGGCGGCCATGCCCTACCAACTGGGTGCCCAGTACAGCTTCGACATCATTTACCTCGGCGAGACGGAATTCCTCAGCCGCCACACGGCGACCTTTTTTGCCACTGTGGTCGAGAACGCGATGAACCTAACCTCGCTTCAGGCGCGAGTCCAGGTCAAGGACTTCGCCCATGATTCCAATCTCCCGCCCGAGGAGTCGCGCGACGCGCGCAACGGGATGCTCGGAATTACCCACGTGTTGCGCTTCGCGAACGATCGTCATCTGATCCGATTTGGGTATCAGTTCGACATCGAGGACGCCGACGGGCGGGACTTCTCCTACCAGGGTCATCGCTTCATCGTGGGGGGCCAGTACACACTGCCCTGGCAGACGACCCGGCTCCGCTATGACTTCGACATTCACCAGCGACACTACTCGCACGCCAACGCCATCCTGCCGGCCATCAACCCGGGTACTGTCAAGCGCGAGGATCTCGAGCAGAACCACGTGGCCCGAATCGAGCAGACTCTCGCCCAGAATCTGGGCCCGGCCAGCGTCGGCTGCGCGCCCACGACGCCGTGTCCTCTCACGCTGGCCTTCGAGTACCAGCGCACCGTGGCGCGCTCGAACCTACCCATCTTCTCCTACGACCGGAACGTCTTTTCCCTGATCCTGTCCTGGCAGTACTGAGGAGGAGCGGAGGCGGGGGGAGGTGCCCCGGCGCCTCGTCGTGCGCCTTGAGCGGCTTCACTCGGATCTTGGCGGCGGTGGCTCGGGGCTGGCAGCCAGCTTGGCCGCCTCCGTCAGTGGCTGCGCCGCTCGTCTAGCGCGTGCAGCGGGCCCGGATGGCGGCCGGCGTGCCAAGTCAGAGGGGGACGCAGCGGCGGTCGCGGCCGGCGGCTGCGCTGTCTTGGAGGTCGATGGGTATCATGGGCGGCAGGACGAGGCTCGACCCCTCCCGCCAGGCATCGAACGGGTTACCGCCCGTGGCCCGCCCCCCTTGCAGTGCCCCGACTCGCACCAGCGCTGCCGCGCGCACCTGCTCGCGGTTGCCCAGATCGGCGAGGAAATCGTCGGGCCCCTGGGTGAACTGCGGTTCGGATGTGAGGTCGGCGAACAGGGCCTGGGCAGCTTCCGCCGTGAGGTTACGCAGTGTGCCGCCGGTGCCGCCGATCTGGCTGTAGCTCTGAAGGGTCCCAACCTGGACCGGGGGCGCACCGGGCCGGCCGGTCGAGAAGACGTCGACGAGGCCGTGGATAACGTGGACATTGGTGGTGGGGGAAATCAGCCCGCCCTGCGAATCCGAGGAGGCCCGGATGATCTCGACCACGAGCACCGTGCCCCGAACCGCGGCGACGATATTCGGGGTGCGGATCTCGAGAATCTCGCCCGGGCGCATGCGCTGTCTGGCTACGCCGACCGCGATTTTGCCGGAGCCGAGATCGACGGTGGATCGGCCCAGCTCCTCGGTGACGGTCAGGACCGAAAGCTCGCGGACCGTCACCAGGGCCTTGCCGCCCAACAGCACCCGCACGATGGATTTCTCCGCGGTGCTGATGCGGTCCTGAACGAAGACGTCATCCTTGAAGCGGAGCGGTAGCGGCTGAGGCAGGGAGGCGCGCGCCACTGTAGCCTGGCCCGTGAGCGTGGTCACCACTCCGACATTGGTTGGGCTCTCGGCGAGCGCCGAGGCAGGGACCAATGCCAGGAGAAGCAGCGCCTGAATCATCGCCAGCCTGTTCTGCCAATTCATCGGACCGTCGCCCCCGGTTAGACCGTCGTGAGCCGCAGCAAGGCAGTTGAGCCCTGCAGAGGATTGAGCAATCAGGGTGCCAAGGGTGGTCAGGTGCTAACTGGCTGAAAAGACGAGGTAGCAATCATCTGGAACGCGATTCGGCGTGGACGGAACGACGAAAAATGGGGCCCTGCGGACGCTCAGCGTCGGTCCAGGCGCTCCTAGGTCGGAAGGGCTGCTACTAGCTGCCCCCGATGGTGACCCGGGTCGTCGGACCGAGCACCCGGATCAAGGCCGCGTTTGACGTCACGGAGCCGAGAGCGCTGTTCTTGATGGCCCCCGGGCCGATGGAAACCTGGCTCGCCGTGGCCCCACCGGCCAGTCCGACCGGTATCCCGCCGATCGAGGTGCAGGGGCAGAAGCTATTGGCAACCGAGACCATGTTGCCGCCGCTCCCGCCGAAGGCGATGAGCGCGCCACTCACGAAGACGCTCGACCCACCGCTTGCGCTGAGCAGGGCACCGTTCAGGACGTTGAGAATGCTGCCGTTGAGCAGAGTGAAGAGGTCACCGTTGATTCGGAGCACGCTGGCCGCCACATTGATCGCCGAGCCGTTGGCCACGGTCAGGGTGCTGGCGTCGAGCCTCACGATCGAGCCGAGGCTGGAAACCCTGGCCCGGAACGTGAGATCCACGGCGTCCTGGCTGGTAGTGATGTTGCTGCCGTTATGGGCCCAAACCAGCGGGGCACTCGCTTCGAGGAGCGCGGTGTCCAGCTGAATTACCTTGCGCGTGCTCACCTGCGCGCCGGACCCTTCGACGAGCGCGCCAAAGTACCGCATGACCTGGTCGCTGCCCAGCGTGAGCCCCGTTGTCGCGTCGACGGTCGTATTGACGCCGGAGAGATCGAAGATGCTCACCTGAGTGCCGATCGTATGGTGTCCACCCTCGAGGAGCGTCAGCGAGTCCGTCGAGAGTGATCGAAAACTGCCGCCTTGGACGACGCTCAGAAGACTGAAGGGCACATTCAGGTCGGTGTTCTTCGTGTGAAGCAGTTGGCCGCCAAGGGTGACCGAGCCCTGGCAGCAGACGACCAATAGCGAATCGAAGCCCACGGGCGCCTGGCTGATCCACTCGCCGAGCGGACCGGGGCCCGTGGTGACGAGTTGGGCTCCGTTCCGCACCAGAGAGACGGGCGTCACGCTATAGGCGAACACCGAGTCGATGAGCGCGGCCGAGTCGAAGATCGAGTCGCCGACGTCGAAGATCTGGAATTGCAGCGTGCCGGAGTCCCCTGCCGTCGTAACCCAGGTCCTGGACCAGCTCCGGACGTCGGTGACGCCATATTGCTCGGTATTGGTCGTGAAGCCGTTGATGCTGAACTGCTGAGTGGAGATGTTGAAGGCCGACGTATTGCGGCTCTCCATCGCCAGTAGCGCCTGCCTCCCCGCCGAGTCGGTCGACGTGACCTGGAAGGTGTCGTTGAAGAACGTGGACTGAGTCGGGAATTCGTTCGACACGAACGAGGACCGGAAGCCCAGGGCGTAGACCGAGTTGCCCGCCGACGAGAACGGCTGGCTCAGCGTGCTGGTGGTGCCGTTCACCGCCCCAACCCCCGTATGGATCAGGAACATGTCGTTCCCTTCCGGCGGCTTGATGAAATCGAAACTTGGCACGCTGAACGCTGCTCCGGTTGTCCAATAGGTCAGGCCCTGCTCGGCGCCCGGGTTCTTGATGAGGTTCGGGCCGGGCGGCGGCTGGGTGAAGGTCGACACCGGGCAGGTCGGCGGGCAAATGGTATTGGCCGGGAAGGTCAAGTCCGCGGACTGGTCCCTGCCGGGCGCGATGGCCTCGCTCAGCGCCGCGGCCTGGGCTATCTGCTTTTCCAACACGCTTCCGGGCGGGCCCCCGCGCTGGTCGGTTGTGAGCCCCTGCCTGATGGTCACATCTTCAGTGGGTGTCCGGGTCCAGACACGCCCGGTGCCGTCGCCGCTCTGGCCGGAGGCGACGAGGAAGGTATTGCCGCCCGGCGGGGTTACCTCGACCGTGCCGTTGAGCACGTGGAAGACGCCGATGCCGCTCGATGCCTGGGTGGGCTGGCCTGCCTGGCCGGTGGCCGTCAGGACCTCGGCGATGACCACCGTCCCGCGGACCGCTGCCACGGCGTTGCGTGCGCGGAGGGTGATGCTCTCGCCCGGCCTCATCCGCTGATGGGCGACCGCGAGGGCGACCTTGCCCGACTGTAGGTTGACCTCGGCGTGGCCCATGTCCTCGGTGATCGTGAGCACCGAAAGCTCGCGCACCGTGACGACGGCTTTGCCGCCCAGCAGTACCCGAACAAGGGAATTCTCCGCCGTGCTGATTCGGTCCCGACCGAAGACGTCATCCTTGAAGCGGAGGGGAAGCGCTTGGGGCTGGGTTGGCCGGGCAACCGTGGCTTGCCCGGCGAGCGTGGTGATAATGCCCACGCCCCGCGTATCCTGCGCGAAGGCCTGCGAGATCGAGAGACCGCCCGGGACGGCGAAGATCAGGACCAGAATCAGCGTCCAGTGGCATGTCTTCATGGCGGCTCCTTGTGGC
Source organism: Candidatus Methylomirabilota bacterium (assembly GCA_046727155.1). Lineage (GTDB taxonomy): Bacteria > Methylomirabilota > Methylomirabilia > Rokubacteriales > CSP1-6 > DASSSH01. The sequence continues at coordinate 18,456 of JBKPCB010000089.1, forward strand.
GGGATTATCTTCGACCCACGTTCGGGAAGCAAGGTCTCAGCCAATAAGTCGCACGGGATGCCGGGCAGCCGTCTAGGGACGATGGTCTGACTAAGCTTCCCAACGCGAGACCGCCAAGAATGCATGAAGGAGCAGCTTCCGGGCTGGTAGGCTGCTACAAGTTCGAAGGCGTTGGGTGCTGAAGCCTCGGTAGTCATGCAAAGCAGCCGCTCTGAGCGCAAACATTAACCTTCAACCATGGAATCAATGTGTTACAACCAGGTGGCAAACCACACGCCCCCTCGCCCGGCTGCTCGGTAATTGGCTCTCATGACTGGGGCAAGCTCAATTCGAAAAGGTCGTCTCCGGGGTTTTCGCTTGCTCTCACGCCCTCGGCCGTGGCTCCGTCCAGGCGCACACTCCGGCACTTGATTTCACAACGAAGAGCGCGGAAATGAGGGCGCCTTGCCCGACCTGCCGTGCCCACTTTCCGGCCTTTTGCCCGCACAGAACCGGCTCAGCTCCCGATCGGAGCGCCCGGGACAGCTGCTAGAATCCCCCGGTGCGCCTCCTCTTCATCTGCACCGGCAATGTCGCGCGAAGCCCCGCCGCCGAAGCGGTGATCCGCGAACTGGCCCCCGGCGCTCACGAAACCCGCTCGGCTGGGATCTCGCCCTTCTGTCCGAGGCCGGTAACGTACGCGGATCTGGAATGGGCGGACCTGGTCGCGGTCATGGAGCCCGACCACGCGGTCTTCATCGCCCAGCGCTGGCCCGGGCTTGCCCGGAACGTCCGCGTGCTCGACGTCGAGGACCGCTACCACCGCGACGATCCCGCGCTGCGCGTCCTGCTGGAATCGCGCCTCTCGGACCTGGTGGGCGCTCGGAAGCGCGGCGAGGGCTGAGTCTTGGTCAGGATGATATGATCACGGACTGAGCGGACCATGTTCGACATCGGCCTCCAGGAACTTGTCCTCATCTTCGTCATTGCGCTGATCGTGTTCGGGCCGAAGGATCTTCCGGACCTCGGTCGCCGGCTGGGGCGCGCGATGCGCGAATTCCGTCGCCACAGCGACGAGTTTCGCTCCACGATCGAGACCAATCTGAGGATTAACGAGCCTGATCCCATTCCGGAACCTGCTCCCACGCCCGTGGCCGCCGAGGTCCCGTCAGGGCCTGGCGCCGCCGCCGAGGCCCTTCCCGACTCGGTTTTGGATCCCTACAACCCGGAGACCGAGTTGGCTCCCGTGGGCGAGCCATACCTCGCCCAGCGGGGAGCCAAGCTCTTCCATGGCCGCGACTGCGGATGGGTCAAGCGCATCGCGGAAGCCGACCGGGTCTACTTCAAGCGGGTGGCCGATGCCAAAGAGGCTGGATTCGCCACCTGCCCGGTCTGCGACCCCTGGGAGCCAGCCTAGTTTTTTTTGCTTGCCTTACTCAACGGGTGTTGACTATTATCCTGTTGAGCCATTGGGCTCCGGACAATGCTGTCCCTTAAAGGCGGAGGACAAGGCCATTGCGCGAAATGACCGACCGACAGCGGGAAGTGCTGGAGTTCATCCGCAGTTTCGCCGACCGGCACGGCATGCCACCGACGGTTCGCGAGATCGGGGAGCGCTTCCGCTTTACGGCACGGGCGGCGTTTGACCACCTCCGGGCGCTCGAGCGCAAGGGGATGCTCGAGCGCCGAGTGACCGCCAAGCGCGCGTCGCGCACTCTGGTGCCAGCCGACAGGCGCGCGGCGAGGCGGCACGGCCGGGATGACGCGGCTGGGATCCCTGTCCTCGGACGCATCGCCGCCGGCACTCCGATCCTCGCAGTCGAGAACCGGGAGGACACCATTCCGCTTCGACCCGACTGGCTCCCGTCCCGGGGCCAGGAGGTATTCGCGCTGCGGGTTCGCGGCGACAGCATGATCAACGCCCATATCGCCGACGGCGACCTCGTCTTTGTGCGGAAGCAGGACTCCGCCAGCTCCGGCGACGTCGTGGCGGCCCTGCTGGAGGGCGAAGCCACGGTGAAGCGCTTCGGCCGCGAAGGAAGCTCGATCGTGCTGCGGCCCGAGCACCCAACCATGAAGCCCATCGTGGTCGGACCCGACCGGAGCGACTTCCGCATCCTGGGCAAGGTGATCGGCCTTATCCGGAATCTGTAGCCAGACAAGCCACGAGGAGGGGAGTCTCATGTTCATCGCCGTGCAGAAGACCCACCGTCCGGTCCACCGCGCCCCCGCGCGCCGATGCGGCCGCCCCGCCGCCCGGCTTTACCGTCGGCAGCCAGAACGTCGTGTTTTTTTGCGCCGGCGCGCTCAACATGTGAAGAGGCGTTTGCGTTCGGCTGCATGGCTTAGCGCTGCTGCCATGCTGGCGGCCATGATCTCTTGGGGAGCGCTGCTGTCGCTGCTGGGGAGTTAGCGGACGCGCATGCCCCGGGCTAGCATGCCGACTGCCCGCGCGGGCAGATCTTCGGTTGGGGCTGGAGCGGGGGGATCAGCGGGGGCGGCGTGAAGCCGGGCTCAGTCGAGCAGGGGTCGAAAGCGCTGGTGCACTTGCCCTGCGGGCCCAGGCCGCGGCCGGCCACCTCTGTGGCCTCTCGGTCCGCGGCGGCGCGGTCGCGCGCGCCCGGGCCCGCCTCAGAGGGCACGCCAGCGCGCGCCTGGACCTCGAGATCGTAGGTGATCCGCGAGATGTCGTCCGAGCCCAGTGGGGTGATAGGCCCGGGGATGTCGTCCACGATGCTGATGGCCCGCGGAGCCACCAGTCGAAGCGCGGGGGCACCCGGCAGGTTGCGCAGGAATATGTCCACGGCGTCCCGGATCGCGTAGATATTGGTGCGCCGTTGGGCGCGCACGTATTCCACCAGGACCACCGTACCGCGGACCGCCACAATGGCGTTCGGTGTCCGCACCTGCACGGCCTCGCCCGGCCGCATGCGCTGGCGCAAGACGCCGAGGGCGACCTTGCCCGTGTCCACGTCCAGCGAGGAGCGGTCGGCCTCGTCGATGATGGTCAGCACCGACAGCTCGCGGACGGTGACCAGCGATTTGCCGCCGAGGAGCACGCGCAAAATGGACCGCTCCGCGGTACTGATGCGGTCGCGCGTGAACAGGTCGTCTTTGAAGCGGAGTGGTTGTGACCCGGCCGTCGGCTGTCGGGCCACCGTCGCTTCCCCCGAGAGCGTGGCGACCACCCCCACGCTGCGCGGGGTCTGGGCGACGGCCGGCTCCGAGCCGGCCAGCAGCACTGCCGCGGCCCAGGCGAGGCGCTGGGCCTTCACGCTGACCTCCGCTTCCAGGGTTCCACGGCGACGAAGAGATCGAGTAGCGCCGAATCGATCGCTCCCGACCGGCGCTCGTGGTCGAGAATGTCCAGCGCGCGCTCGACCGGCACGGCCGCCTTGTAGGGCCGGTCGCTCGCCGTGAGGGCGTCGAAGATGTCCGAGATCGTCATCATGCGGGCCTGCACCGGGATCTCCGTGTCGCGCCGTCCCTCCGGGTAGCCCGACCCGTTGAGCTTTTCGTGGTGCCAGCGGGCGATGTCCGGCACCCGGCGCAGCTCGCGGGTCCACGGGATCTGGCTGAGAAACTGGTAGGTGTGCACCACGTGGGACTGGATCTGTTGGTACTCCTCCTCGGTGAGGCTGCCCCGCGCAATGGACAGGATGCGGGCCTCGTCGGGAGTGATCAGCGTGTGGCTTTCGCCCAAGTGGTCCACGAAGGTCTTCACGGCCAGGTGCCGGATCCCGGTCAGGACCTCCTCGGCCATCACCGTGGGCTCATTCGCAGCGGCCACGGCCTTCAGGTGATGGTCCATCTCGGCCAGCAGTGCCGCCAGCTCGGCGTCCAGCACCGGCGCCTCGCGCAGGTAGCGCTCGCGGCCATTCTCGATCAGCTGATCCAACTTGCGCCGAGCGAACTTGAGCTCGAGGCCCCGCTTAAGGATCTCCGCGCGCTGACGGATCTGCTCCAACTGGGCCGCATGAAGCTTCTTGGCCTTGACCAGCACTTCTTCCCGGACGCCCACCTTGCCGAAGTCGTGGAGCAGGGAGGCATAGCGCAACTCCTTCAGCTCATCAGGCGAGAAGCGCAGGCCGCGGAAGGGAGGATGGTCGGCGTGGTCCGCCGCGACGGCAAGCGCCACGGTCAACTCGGCCACGCGGAAGGAGTGACCCGAGGTCGTCGGGTCCCGCGATTCGATCGCGGTCACCGAGGCCTGGACGAAGCCCTCGAACAGCGTCCGAATGCTCTCATAGAGTCGGCTGTTCTGTAGCGCGACAGCCGCCTGAGAGGCCAGCGAGGCGGCGAGGTCCCGGCGGCGCTCGGGGTATGGCAGCGCCTCGCGCTCGGCGGCTTCCGCGGAGGTGAAGACCAGCCCCATGTCGCGCTTGCAGTTGATGAGCTGAAGCGCGCCGATGACCTCGCCGGCCGGCGTCTTCATCGGCACGACGAGCATCGACTTGGTGCGGTATCCCACTTTGTCATCGAAGTCGCGGTTGATGTGGAAGCGCGAGCCCTCGGGCAGCATGTAGGCGTCATCGATCTGGAGGATCTCGCTCGTGAGGGCCACGTGCCCGACTACGCTATCCTCGTCGATGGGCAGCGTGAACTCGGCGAAGGGGACCGTCACCGAGTCGTTCTGAGTCAGCTTGAAGCGAAGCCGGCGCCGGCCTTCCTCCGGCTCCTCCACCAGGTAGATGGAGCCTGCGTCGCTGTGGGTGATCTCACGCGCCTTGGTGAGGATCAGGTCCAGCAGCGCGTCGGTGTCCCGCTCGGCGCTGAGCCGCACGCCGATGGCGTTCAGCTCTTCGAGCTCTTTTCGGGTCTCCTCGATTTCTCGTCCGACCCGAAAGTGCTCGCAGGCATTCCGCAGGGTTTTGGCCAGGATGAACGGCGTGACAGGCTTGGCGACGTACGCGTAGGCGGCCGGCGGCGCACCCGGGGCGGTCGCGTCCACGAGAACGACGACGGGCAGCCCCGATCGTCGCGTGGCTACCTCGATGGCGGCCGGCGAGTCGCCGGCTACCAGGTCCAGGACGACCACCGCGCTCTCGTCCTCGGCGGGAAGGGAGAGCGCATGGGCGGGCAACGGGCGGGCCTCGAGATCATCGGGAAGCCGGTCGAGCAGAGACGCCGCCGGGGAACCGGGCAGGTACCAGACCACTCGGCGTG
>JBKPCB010000090.1:0-14210 GCA_046727155.1 Candidatus Methylomirabilota bacterium
TTACTGCTGTCGATCCCTTGGACTTCAGTCGCGAGCTCGACTTGGATACCGACCTCACGCGTCCGCTTCGCGAGCAGATCCACCAGGTCGGGATCGAAGCCCTCGAGCGGGCGCGCGCCACGGTGCAGGATCGTGACGCGCGCGCCGGCCCGAGCGGCCACGTGGGCGAACTCGAAGGAGATATAGCCGCCACCGACAAAGACGAGGCGCGGCGGCAGCGTGTCGAGTTCGAGAAACTGCTCACTCGTGGTGAGATGTTCGGAGCCGGGGAATCTCATCGGTGCCGGCATGGCGCCGGCCGCGATCAGGACCCGTCTCCCAACGAGCCGATCATCCTTCACGACCAGAGTCGTGGGCTCGACGAAGTGTGCGCGGCCGTGGAACAGGTCGACCCCCGCCTTCGCCCAACCCTGCTCGGTGAGCCCGGGCACCGGATCGGTGAACGTGCGCTTGAACCGCATGAGCTCGGGCCAATCGATCGCCAGCTCGCGCGCGCGGACTCCTCTCCCGGCCATGTTCTGCACCGCGTGGACGGCTTCGACCGCGCTCACCAGGACCTTCTTGGGATTGCAGCCCCTCAACGCGCACGTTCCGCCGAAGGGATGTGAGTCGATCACCGCGACCCTCCATCCGGCTTCCCGGCAGCGCGACGCCACCGCGGATGCCACCCCTGTGCCGACGACCACCAGGTCGTACCGTCGCTCCACCATCATTCGTCTCCTTACCGATGGGATGTGCGCGATGATCGATCGGATGCGCGTGATGCCGCCAGGATATGTGCAGCGACGGGGCTTTCGCAACGTCTCGGCGGACGACGACCATGGTAAGCTCCGCCTGGCAACCGCGCGCGTCGACGGCGATTTGCGTCGTCCGGGAAAGCTAAGCAACCGCGTCACGGTATGGTCGAAAGGAGGGTATTGCCCCACCATGAATCAGCCAGAAGGAGATGAGGAGATCCGGAGTCAACTGGCGTCGACCCTCGAGAGTGGACACAACCACATGTCGCTTGCTGAGGCGACCAAAGCGTTTCCCACGTCTGCGATCAATTCGTGTCTTCCTAGGGTTCCCTACAGCTTCTGGCATCTCGTCGAGCACGTACGCCTGACGCAAAAGGACATGCTCGACTATATGACAAACACATCCTATGAGGAGCCCCCCTTTCCGGAAGGCTACTGGCCGGGGAAGAACGCTCGAGCAACGTCAGCTCAGTGGCGGCAGTCTTTCGCGCAGTTCCACAAGGATCTGGAAGCCGTCATCGAGCTCGTCCGTGATCCGACCTGCAATCTCTTCGCGGCGGTGCCCAACAGCGCCGGCAAGCACACCTTCTTTCGGTGTTGCCTGGTCATCGCTGATCACAATTCCTATCACATCGGAGAGTTGGCGATCGGACGCCAGGTGGCGGGGCTGTGGCCGAAAGGCAGAAAGGATTAGCGTGAACTGAGTCGCGGACAATACAGAGACCCTGGCGTCGGGCTAACCTCGGGGCACCCTTCCGACGTCAGCTGTCCCGGTTCATTGGGGGGCCGTGGCCTAAACCGCAAACGTCGCAGCGTTTGAGCGCGCCCGCAGCGCCGCTTTGGAGGAAGGGGAACAATGGTCGCAGCCAACTCCCATGCTTGGCCGAGCCTGCCGCTTGAGGAATGGAAGGACACCTGCGCCACGCTCCACATGTGGACGCAGATCGTCGGCAAGACCCGTCTCGCGCTCTGCCCGAAGGAAAATCACTGGTGGCACGTTGCGCTCTACGTCACCGCACGCGGTCTCACGACGACGCCCATTCCGCACGGGACGAGGGTGTTCGAGGTGGCGTTCGATTTCGTCGATCACCGGCTGACGCTCCTGACGAGCGACGGGGAGACCCGGGGCATCCCGCTCGGTCCACGATCGGTGGCGGACTTCTATCGGGAGTACATGGCTGTTCTCGACGACCTGGGCTTCTTGGTGCGCTTCCGACCGGTGCCGGACGAGGTGGAGCATCCGATCCCCTTCGCGGAGGACCGACAACACGCGTCCTATGATCCCGAGCAGGCGAACCGCTTCTGGCGTGTCCTGCTTCAGGCCGACCGGATCCTCAAGCGGTTTCGCGGACGCTTTCTCGGCAAGTCCAGCCCTGTGCATTTCTTTTGGGGCAGCTTCGATCTCTCTCTCGCGCGCTTCTCGGGTCGACGCGCGCCCGCGCGGCCGGGCGCCGACCGCATGATGCAGGAGGCGACCTCGCACGAGGAGATCAGCGCCGGCTTCTGGCCGGGCAGCGGTTCGGTGCCCGAACCCGCCTTCTACGCGTACGCGGCGCCCGAGCCGCCCGGCTTCGCCGCGGCGCCGGTCAAGCCGCAGGCTGCGAAGTACCGCCGCGAGATCTCCAACTTCGTCCTGCCCTACGAGACCGCTCGTACCGCGGCCATGCCGGACGAGATAGTGCTGGAGTTCTTCCAGAGCGCCTATGAGCAAGCCGCGGAACTGGCAGGCTGGGATCGCGCAATGCTCGATCGGCCGGAGAGCGAATGGCCTTGACCTGGCTGCAGGGGCTGCGGAGCGCGCGAGGCTCGGGACTCCCGGCGCTCACCGGACCCTGAGAAACTGACGGATCTCTGGCCCACCCGCCACTATTCGGCTACGATACGACCGGTAAAGCACGCCTCCTGGGGGGTAAGGCCCCGGCGCACGGCCGCTCATTCGCCCTTGCTGCGACGCTCGTAGGAGATGGCGTAGGCGGCGGACCGGGCCAGCAGGATCGGATCGGCCGAGAGATCGATGCCGTCCGTCCTGTTGGTGGGGTCGAAGATCAGGCGCCGCTCGTCGGCCGCCCTCATCGGGGAGATGCCGCTGATCTCGAGTCGCCCCAGCTCGACGAGAGGCCGCCCCTCGGACCACAGATCGGTAGCGTCGTCCGTCGGGTCGCCCTCATTGGCCAGTTGCAGGAGCAGGCGGAACGCCGTCGGCCCGTGCCGCAGCCGTCCTTCCAGCTCGTCACGCAGGAAGTTCGGGTGTCGCTTACCGGCATCGTCAGGGGAGAGAAGCGCCTCGCCGGCCAGCGGGACGAAGCGATAGCGGCCGAATCGACTCGTGCCATCCGCGGCGGTGAAGCGGAAGGCGTGCTCCGCATGGTAGATGATCTGCGCGTAGCTGGCCGGCATCGGCTTTTTCATCAGGCGCTCGACGAAAGCGCGGAACGGCATTGGGGTCGGGCTGGCCTGTGGCGGGGTTTGGTAGCTGCGCCCGAAGGAAGTCGAGCAGTTCCTCGGGCGTTCGCACGACGAACCCTTCGACGGAGTTGGCGAGGATGTCGGTGTTCTTGCCGTCGGGAAGCTGAAACTTCACCGCTATCGACCGCACGTTGGGGACACCATCGTGCACGTCCGGGTTCCCGTTGGCATTGGCGAACCGGACGATGGTCGAGACCGATTGACCTGCGAAATGGGGCGCCCGAGTGATGCCGGCGGCACCAGCCGAAGCGCGAAACGTGCCCGAGCAGACTAAACCTTTGGCGTGGACGGGACGGAAGCCAGGATGTGGCCCCGCCAGTGTCCTCATGGCGTCGACGATCTGCCGGATGACGGTGTCGGAGGTGGCCGATGTAGGCATGTGCGTTCTCCTTCTCGGGCTGGCGCTGACGCAGGATGCAAGCACTCAGGATGACGACGCCACTCGGTCCATATTGACAGAAATCTCTTTCTGGTTTTCATGGCGTCAGCGTATCCGTTCGAGGGCCGCCTGGCCGTTTGCGTGGGGCGCGTTGGAGCGTCGGTTGTCTACTGCACCCCTACCGCGAATCCATATCCTCAGGACGGCGGAAAGCTCTGCATGGTGGCGATCCATTCCGTGGGAGGCGAACCCGCCCTGCCTCTGTGTATTCCCGGTGCGCACACCCAGCCGTGGCGATTACCCGAGCGGCTGCGCGCTGGGCCGTGACCGGCGCACGCGGGCCTGGATGTCCCGCACGCGGTCATGATCGAAGTCGATCTGGACCTCGTGGTGCTCCACATCCCAGTGGCTGACCGTGCCGAACCATCCGAACGACCGCCACCCCTGTGGCACCACTCGTTGCCCCCGGTAGACCAGCATCCGCGTCTCGCCCGAGGGCAGCCGCGCCTCTTCATCGGGGCTCGGGCCGCAGACCCGCAGGACCTCCTCGTAGGTGGTCTCGCCGGGCCGGATCCGCGCCAGCGCTTCCTTCGAGGGCACCGTGCCGCTCTCGCGGCCGGGTGCCGCGCCCCGCCCCAGGTGTACGCGAGCCCGCAGGGTCCGAACGATCCGCCGGGCCAGCGCGGCGAAGAGTGGTCCCGTCAGGTTGCCGAGCCCGAGGAGGAGCGCCGAGAATAGAATAGGCTGCCACGGGAGCCGCCCCCGGAAATAGGCGAACTGAACCCTCAGCACGTGCGGCACCAGGCCCTCGGCGGCCACGAGAGGGATCGAAAAGGTCTCCGTGTTCGGCCGCGTCTCGCTCTTCCGCCGGTTCGCCGTCGTGGGCACAACCTCATCTACCTTGAGATGGCCGGAGTCGGCGAAGTTGATGACCAGCATCGAGAAGTCCGGGGCCAGCGGCACGAGGCGGTCCCGGTTCCCGAAGTAGAATGGATACAGTGAGGAGTACCCCACGTCCCCGAAGCTCAGCGTGATGATGTATCGGCGTCCCCAGAAAGTCTCCTCCAGCCAGCTCACCTGCTTGGTCGCGATCGCCCCCTTCACGGGCAGCTGCAGGTGGGCCAGCCAGTCCAAGCTCGCCAACTCAGGCTTCCAGGGAATGCGGATATACGAGGCGGGCCGGGCGCCGCGGGTCAGGCTCTCTGGCCTGGCAAAGGTGACGAACGGCGCCTCGCCGAGCGGCCGGAGCCCGGTGGACGGCCCTGTTCCCATCTGGAGGCGGCTGCGCGCTACCAGGGGCACCTGGCCGTGGGTCAGGATCTTGAAGCCCGCCCCCTCGACCTGCCGGGCGAGCGCCGGGTCGGCGCCGCCACCGGCAGTGCCGCTCACCTCGCCCGGCCAGAGGAGATACAGGTCCTGGGCGATGGTGGCAGGATCGCGGTTGGGAGGCGGCGCGACGCTCCACGACACGATCAGCGTCACCGGGCCCCGGTCTCGGGTCAGGTCTTGCCTTCCGACAGTGGCCGAGATGAATACGGGCGCGATCCAGAAGTCTGGGTGCGGCTTCGTGGCGATGAAGACCTGGGCCTGAACGGCATCTGGCAGAGCGGAGAGCATCAGCAGCGCAAGGATCGCTGTCGCGATCTTCCGACATCTAATTTTCTTGGGCGGATGCACGGCGAGTCCCACAGCGGCGGGCTCCATGGGGGGCTATCGTAGCCGAAGGGCGGCGAGGAGGCAAAGAGAGGACCACCAGAGGCGGAAGCGAGCCTAAGCTCCCGGTGAGAGGTTCAAACCACGCGCACTACAGCAATGTGATGGACTAACTGGCTTCGACGAGGGGATGAGTCAGATGCGGCAGTTTCGGTGCGAGTGCTTGAACAGTGAGCTCTTCTACCGCTCGACGTCCTCAGCCGTAGTAAACTTGTTCACGATCTTTCGAACACCTTCAACCCTTTCAGCTATCTTCTCCGCGAGCAGCTTTTCCGCCCGCGAGGGGACACTACCGCTGAGAGTGACTGTACCGTTCTGGGAACGTATTTGCGCGGTTTTCAAAGAGATTGCCTTTGTGGAATACAACTCAAACTCTACCCGCCGCGCAAGCTTCTCGTCTGCAGTCTCGGGCGTCGCTTGAGTGTTGGTCAGGGTGAGATTATTGACGACCCCCTGCACACCAGCAACCTGCCAAGCCGTTTGCTCCGCCGCCTGCTTCTGAGTCGCTGTTTCCACACTTCCGCTTAGAGTCACTGCTCGTTTGCTAACCTGCGCCTCGATGCGTTGATCTCTTAGTTCCGTACTCTTGAGGAGGGCATCAACGATGATCGTTTTGATTTCGAGATCGGCGACCCGGCCTGTGAGACGTTCCATCTCAGGATTCCGCTCTGCGGATGGGTTGATGCCCAGGTCATTATGCACCTGCTTTACGCCCGACGTGTCTTGGGCAATGGCCCCTGCCACGGCTTTGATTTCCTCCGAGGGCACCTGGCCGGTCAAGGTGACCTCTCCTTGCCTCGTCTCCACCTTGACGTCAAAAGCAGATACATTCTTCGACACAAGCAGCGCAGTGCGCACCTTGGCTGTGGTAGCCGCGTCTCCCGATGATTCTTTGACGGAGTGGAATCCGCGCTGAAGGGACGGACTCCAAGAATAGTAGATCGCCCCTCCGATAAGCATCAAAAGAACGAGCACAGCGACTACGGCGCCGCGCAAATCCCGCTCCTAGTAAGAAGCATGTCTCCTCCTCCACTACTCTTGTCACGGCGCGCCACGGCGAGCCACAACACACTAAGCCGACTTGTATTCAGCAACGGAAGAATCGTCATTGTCAAGGACCACGTGCGCTTCGGGTGCCGACGCAGCGTCAGTGCTGGGCCTCGCGGATCACCTCATCCGCCCGCCCCAGCACCGACTGGGGGAGCCGGATCTGGGATACCATGTCGAGCTCACCGCCGAGCTGGCCGGCATCGAACACGTCAACCTTGATGCGTCCCTTGGACTGCTGCTCCGCCGCCTCGGCCAGCCGAACCGCACCCTGGCCCACCGGATTCTGCTTGGTCGTCACTGTCCCGATGCGGAACTTGTATTGGGGATCGGCGGCGCTGCCAGGCTTGACCGCCACCAGGGCGAGGAGCGCCAGCGCCGCCATCGCAGCCATCCACATGGTGCTGAGCCTCGTTACGCGCATGATATGTCTCCTCCTCCGCTTGAAGGGATCAACCTGCCCCCACGGTGTTGTAGCAGCCGCCATGTTAGCTCAACGCCGTGGGCGTTCAGGGTCGAGGGGCTCGCGCCGTCACCGGGCCTGCGGCTCAGCCCGTAGAGCGGTCCGGCACCGCTGCGTCTCCTCGACGAGCACCTGCTCGGCGCCCGGGTCGATCACAACGCCGTACTCGCGCCGAGCGTACTCGGGCGTGAGCTTCTCCTCGAGCACGTCGCGCAGGACGAGCTCCGGGTCGCGATCGAGCGGATCGCCCCTCCCACCGGCGCCGGCGAGGACGTGGCGGAAAACGTCGCCGCGGCGCACCTCGAGGGTACACTTGCCAGGGAGCTCCCGGGCCTCGGTGTCCGGGTTGAGGGTGTTCATGGAGGCGTTTGAGGATTACCTCCGGACCCTGTGGATTCAAACACCGTTTCCACTAGGAACCGCTCTTGGCGTTAGAGCCGACCTTTGGCGTGGGCGACGAGCTCGGGCGGCAGGTCCTGGTGGCGGAACGCCGCGACGCGTTCGGCCAAGCGGAGCGTCACGGCGGACGGTGGCATGAGTGGAGCTCCTCAGGGCAATTCTTGGGCAGCAATGTTAGCGCGGCCGGAGAGAGGGCGTCAAGGCGAGTCGGCCTGCCAAGGCCGCCTCGGCGATGAGACGGTCGCGGCCTGGGCAGGCACGGCCAGGGGCAAGCAGGCAGGCTACTGGTGGGACCTCTATCGCTCCTTGACCAGGAAATGGGCGCGGCGGTTCTTCGCCCGACATCCCTCAATCTTCTCTGTGCAAATCGGCCGATCTGCTGCGTACGAGGCGATGCTGATACGATCGGGCTCTACGCCCTTGGTGACGAGATAGCGCATCACGGACCTGGCTCGGCGCTCGCTCACCGCTAGATTTTGGTCTTTGGCCCCCCGATCATCCGTATACCCTTCGATCAGGACGAGCCAATTCGGGTTCTGCTTCAGCCAGGCGGCCGTCGAGTCAAGAAGCTCGGCGTCGGCTTTGAGTACCTCCGACTTGCCGGGGGCAAAGTGCACATCTCTAAGTCCCTCATGGGCCCTGAACTCCTTTGGCGGAGTGGGCACGAGCGCTGCCGGCGCGGGCTCCGGCGATGCCGGGGCGGCGGAGGTGGACATCACGGGTGTCGTAGCCCGTTTCGGACAGCCGGCAAGGAAGAATGCAAGGGCCACGATCGGCACGATGAAACCCACGCGTCGGAATATTCGCCGCATAGAGTGTCCTCCTAATCGACTCTCATGATCCCGTCATGGGGCTTGAGTGGTGGACGCGCCCAGTGCGCGCTGTGCTTCCTCTGTGTCCTGGTCTCGGAGCGGTGCCTTAGATGCCACAAGCGGGGCATCGGATTGGATCAGCGCTACAACGACAGTGGCAGACCGTGATCCATTCTCGTGAGATGAGGGAATAGCCGCAGCCCACTGCGCGTACTGGGGTGACCGATGGGAAACCCACACCGGTGGCGGCACTGGCTGGGCTTGGGCTACGAGCCGTTCCGCAGTACGCCGGTCACCGAGCCGCAGCAGGACCCGCGCAACAAACCGCCGGGTTTCCGGGTAAGGCGGGATTCCGTTGTGGGAGATCACTGGCTGCTCCCCGGCGTTATAGGCGGCAAGGATAAGTGGGAGGTTGTTTCCAAATCGATCCATCAAGGCACGGAGGTGACGAACGCCACCCTCGATGTTTTCTGGCGGGTTGCGGCGATCGCGAACGCCGACGATCGCGGCCGTCTCTGGCATCAGTTGCATCAGGCCCATCGCGCCCTTTGGAGACACGGCGCCTGGATTGGACGCCGATTCGACGGAGATGATCGCAAGGATGAGAGCCTCGGGCACGCGATGGCGTGCAGCGGCGGCCTTGATATGGGCGGGGATCGCCGAGAGATCTTGAGGCGCGGCAACCTCGTCCGTTGTATGCGGCCCATCGGTTGATTCGCTGGGCCGATCCCTGACATACGACGTGATGGCGAGGGCAAGCAGAAGGGTGAGACTAACAGCCGTTGGCACCCACGGCCCAACGATAAAGGACGGGCGCCGCTGATCGTCTAGGGGTGGGAAGAGCGGCAGTTGCTGCCACGCTTCAGGAGCGTGGCAGTTTTCGTGGCTGCGGGTGTGAGGTCGTCGCCACTGATTGGCGTATCTGCTCAACATTCAAGTGCCTCCAGGTCAGTCGTGGGCGGGCGATCGATGGGCTCTTGATCCGACCGCCTGCGAGGTCGGTGCCAACGGCAGTTCGCCATGGTTTTTCGATAGTTAGCCCCAGCAGGTTAGTGCGGGCGGGAGTGGCAAAGCGTCGGAACGTCATGACGGTGAGTCAACTGGTTGACGCTGCGCAGGGGCTGGCTCCATAACGCAACTGGGACGAAGAGGCGCGGGGGTGAGGTCCGGGCGCCGCTGGCCATCCCGAGCGAAGCGTGCTGGGGGCCAGTGTGCTTTCGCCGAGAGTGAGGGAGCGGCTCAGCGATGGGCGTCTACGCTGAGCTTCGAGGGTTACAGATCCTGAGCCAGACGCTTGATCTCGCGGAGAATGGAGTCCCACTGGGCCAGCAGAGCTCGAGCGGTTTCCGGCGCACTTCCGCCTCGAAGGCGCTTGATCTCCGCGTTCAGGATGCTCCGGTAACGGGTCGCCTTGCTCAGGATCGTATACAGTCGCTTCGAGCGCTGCTCAAGACTCTCCAAGAGATCAGTGTCAAGTTCGTCGATTTCGTGCCGGCGCGCCTTCGGCTCAGATGGGATGCGTCGCATCGCTCCTCAGTCTCCTGTCTGGTGTTTCCCTTATCGCCGGGACAATACTATCTCAGTAGCGTGCTCTGTGGCGCGATCGATGAACTAATGCGATCACCCGTTTGAACAGACGAGACTAACTCCCGAGTTATTTACAACCTCGATCAGCAGCCCGGAAATTGCACGCCCTCCCTGTCAGTTGAACCAGCCCGCCGTCGTGCTGATGAAGTCGCGCCTGTTCATTCCAGTTCCTTCATCTCCGCCTCGGCCTTCTCGAGCCAGAAGCGCATGTCCATATCCCGGTACATCGTCGTCGCGGTGGTGACCTGTTCTCGGCCCTGATCGCACTGGCCCGCCCCCCAGTAGAGCTTGCCGAGGCCGAGGTGGCAGTGGGCGGCGAGCGGGCGCATGCCGAGTTCGGTGGCGAGGACCAACGCTTCACGGTAGTGCGACTCGGCCCGCTCAACCTCCGGCGGATCACGGCGCGCGGAAATCTCGCCGAGGAGCCGGAGGGCCCACGCCTCGAAGCCCCGTTCCTTGCTTGTCCGAGACAGTCTCAGGGCTTCCTCTGCGAGCTTCGTTGCGTCACCGATCTGACCGGCCAGCAGGTAGCCCTCACCCGCCAGGCTGATGATGCGTGACCGTTCGCCGAATCCTTTGGTAGACTCCACCGCTTGCTCCCGAAGGGGCAATGACTGAGACGCGAGGCCGCAAAGGTCATACGCTAGGCCCAGGCGCGCGGCGGCCCACGGGAACGTTTGGTTAATGTCGGTCGCGCGGCACAGTTGGACGGCAGCTTCCAGCACCGCGACAGCTTCGGAAAGGTCGCCTCTTTGGAGGTAGAGCCCGCCAAGCCCCTCCCGCGCGAAGGCGAGGCTATTCGCGTTGTCGACCGCCTCGGCGATCCGGACCGCTTCTTTGGCCCGGGTGAGCGCCTCCCGAAATTCGCCCGTCTCGGAAAGGCAGCGGACCAACCAATGGCGCGAGAGCACTGAAGTCAGGCTGGGTCCCGTTAAAGCCTGATACATCAAATCCCCTGCCAGGACTTCGATGTTCCGCCTGGTCAGATCGAGCGCTCGAGGATAGTCACCCTGGCAGTAGTAGGGAAACGCGAGGCGCACAGTTGCGCACGCCTCGAGCGCGATATCTCCAAGACCCGCGGTGATGGCAAGGGCGCGTTCGCCGGCGCCGATCGCCCGGTCATGATCTCCTGCGAGGTGGAAATTAACACTTGCGTAAGAGAGGACATGAGCCAATCGGACTTGATCGTTGAGCGCCATCGCAAGCGGCTCCGCCGCGCGCATGTGCTCGATCATCCCCTGGTGTTCGCCCAACTGCAGATTCGCGTTCCGGAGGTCACACAGTAGATCGACGGTCTGCTCAATCGTCTTCCGGCTTTCCGGGAGATGCTAGAGGGCCGCCAACGCCTCTTGGAAGCGGGTGACTGCCTCCCGGTTGGCCAAACGAGCGGCCGCCTTGGCGCCAGCCCGACGGAGGTAGACGACGGCCTTCTCCCAGAGTTCGCCCCGGAAAGCGTGGTAGGCAAGGCCGTCGGGTTGTTCGCTGAGGCGATCTGGATACAACGCCTCGATGGCTTCGGCGATACGGGCATGGAAGGCGCGGCGGCGCTCCTGAAGGAGACCGCTGTACGCCACCTGATGGGTCAGCGCATGTTTGAAGGTGAACTCGAGGTCGGGGAACAGGCTCGCCTCGTAGAGGAACTCGGCGGCCTGGAGGTGCGCAAGTCGGTGCCGCAGCTCCTCATCAGGCTGCTCGGCCACGGCCTCGAGCAGCGGGAACGGGACGTCCTTTCCAATGACCGAGGCGGTCTGGAGGAGGCGCTTGTCCTCGGGCGCGAGGCGGTCGATCCGCGCTGCCAGGACCGCCTGGACGGTGGGGGGCACCAGCGCCGCCTGGATGGCTTTCGCGAGGCGGTAGGCTCCCCGCTCACCGACCAACACACCGGTCTCCACCAAGGTCCAGACACTCTCCTCCAAGAAAAAGGGGTTGCCTTCGGTCCGGTCGATCAACAGACGCCTGAGCGGTTGCATGCCGGGATCGTTCCCGAGGAGCGCCTGAAGGAGCTCCTCCACGCTCTCCGACGGCAAGGGGTCCAGACGAAGCTGCGTGTAATAGCTCTTGCTCCCCCAGCCGTGCCGGTACTCGGGTCGATAATTGACGAGGAGGAAGACGCGGGCGGTCGGGAGACTCTCCACCAGGCTGTCGAGCAGCGTCTGGGTCTCGGTATCGATCCAGTGCAGGTCCTCGAAGACCACGAGGAGAGGTTGGACCTGGCTTTCCCGTATGAGCAGACGCTTGACAGCGTCCAAAGTGCGCAGACGTCGTTGCGGCGGATCAAGCGCCTGCCACTGGGCCTCATCGACCGGCACGTCGAGGAGCCCGAGGAAGGCAGCAAGCATCGGCTCGAGCGCCCGATCCAGCGTCAGGAGCTTGCCCGCGACCTTCTCGTGGATCTTCCGCGGCTCGTCACGGTCCTCGATCTGGAAGTAACCCTTGAGCAGACCGATGACCGGGAGATAGGACGTGGCCTTGCCGTAGGAGACGGAGCCTGCCTGAACGATCGACCAGCCGTGGGTGCGATGGGAATGCGTGACCTCCCAGACGAGGCGGGACTTTCCGACACCCGCTTCACCCACGATGGCCACCACTTGGCCATGGCTGATGGCGGCGCGCCCTAGCGCCCGGCGCAATTGCTCCAGCTCGGTCTCGCGCCCGACGAATCGCGTGAGGCCCCGGGCGGCGGCGGCATGGAGCCGCGAGCGCAGTGGTCCAGCCGCGACTATCTCGTAGACTTCGACCGGAGCGTCGAGTCCCTTGACCGGCACCGGCCCGAGCGACCTGACCTCGACGTAGCCCTCCGCGAGGCGAAGGGTGTCGGCGGTCAGCAGGATGGCGCCCGGGTCGGCGAACTGCTCCATCCGGGCGGCCAGGTGCGTCGTTTGGCCGACGGCCGTGTAATCCATGTGCAGGTCGCTCCCGATGGCGCGGACGACGACCTCACCGGAGTTCAGCCCGACGCGGATCAGCACCTTGACTCCCTGAGCGCGGCGGACCTCTTCGGCGTAGCGGCGGATGGCAGCTTGCATGTCGAGCGCCGCGTAGCAGGCCCGCACCGCGTGGTCCTCATGAGCCAGTGGCGCGCCGAAAAGCGCCATGATTCCGTCGCCCATGACCTGGTTTACCGTGCCCTCGTAGCGATGCACCGCCTCCATCATCCGTTCGAGGACGGGGTCAAGGATCTTCCGGGCCTCCTCCGGATCGCGATCGGCGAGCAGCTCCATCGAGCCCTTCAGGTCTGCGAACAGAACGGTGACCTGCTTGCGCTCACCCTCGAGCGCGCTCTTGGAGGTGAGGATCTTCTCGGCGAGGTGTTTGGGAGTGTAGGAGTCTGGGGAGGCAAAGCGGGGTTCCACTCCACCGGCCGCTACCGGGTGCGCGCATTCAGGGCAGAACTTCGCCGTCGGAGACAGCGGGGTGCTGCAGTTCGAGCAGACTCGAGAGAGCGGAGTGGCACACTCTTCGCAGAACTTCGCCTGCGGGCGGTTCTCGTACTGGCACCGGGGACACTGCATACCGGGCCTCCCAGCTGGTCGGACCGGGGAGCTTTCGGACAGCTAAAACGAATGTAGCCCCAGTTCGGAATCGGTCAAGCTCGCGGCCCATTGACACAGCGTGACAAGAAGGCGACCAGATCCGCCTTCTTGCTGGTCTGTCAGGCCAAGATCAAAAAGAAGGCGCTCTCCTCGACGACGACCAGGAAGCCGGCGACATTAATGGTCCCGGCCTGATCCGATTCGTTCTTGACAGTGAAGACGGGGCGTTCGGGCTTCGCCATCGGCGTTGTGGGCTGGTGGCGTCACGAGGCCGCCAACAATGGCTGTTACAACACCGGCTGGGAACTGCGGGAGCCTTAACCGCAGGAAGCTGCACATCGTGTGCTCCTGGCCGAGGCGCGCGAGCGGCTCTCGCGCAGCCGTAACCCAACGCGATCAAACGTTACCGATCGTCGCGTGTCCAGCATGGACCCCACCCTCGTTACTCCAACCTCGTACTCCACTCTCGCCAACGCACGAACACTGAATTCGTTCCCTGACAATGCCACGCCGCCGGGTGAGGTTGGAGGACTTTTGCTTCGAGATCCGGATCTATCTACTTCCTTCCCGGCCTCAGGCATTCCGCCATAACCTCGGGCATGCTGCCCGCGCATCCCTCCGATGCCGATCGTCAACTCGACACTTTTCCGAGCAGTTTCCACATGGCACTGCTGATGCTCTGAACTTCCGCCAGGTTGGGATCGAGATGCCGGGAGGACGTGGCTTGGGAGGGATCGGACTCGCCTCTCATCCACGGTCGTCGAAGGGACGCAGCGAAGCAAGGGGGGCACAGAAATGAACGCGACATGGCGCTCAGTCTGGGTAGGCAGCGCCCTGGCGCTCATTCTTCTTGGCTTCGGTGCTTTGGAACTCGCCGCCGACCGGGTTCGAGTCCAGCAGGTTTCCACCGAATCTCCTGACCCCTACGACGAACCGCCGCCCTCGTGGCAGGCGTTTCTAACCCCGTAGGGCTATTTGTGACCGTGGCACCGACCCGACGACCAGTTGGAGAGCAGACAAGCAGGTGTGGGAGGGTTCTATGTGCCGTTCGCTGCTTGGTGGATGGCTCTGCTG